>NZ_DASVFL010000323.1:0-86416 GCF_036380075.1 Lentzea sp.
TCGCCCTGATGTCCGTTGTGGACGGTTATGTCCAGGAGATCGCGATGGCGGACGGGGACGACGCCGACCTGGCCGGGCACCTGGGCGTGGCCGCCGCGAAGCACAGCGCGCTGACGGCGGCGGCGTGCGAGCTCGGCGCGCTGGCCGCGGGGGCGACCAGGAGCCGGGTGGAGCTCCTGCGGGAGTTCGGCGACGACATCGGCCTGGCGCGCAAGCACGTGGACGACGCGCTGGCGCCGCACGACGAACCGGCGAGCGGGCTTCCGGTCGTGGTGGCGGCGGTCGGCGGGACCGACGTCGAGGCGGGGCGGAGGTGGTGCGTGCAGCAGGCGGAGCTGCTGCACGCCCGAGCCCTCGGCCACCTGCGGCAGGCCGGCGTGGGGGAGGCGACCGACCTGTCCGTGCTCGCGACGGCCCTCACGACCGCCCGGTGCATCCCCGTCGTGCCTGTCCAGCCGACCGGCGGCTGACCCCGGCTACGGCCGCAGGACGAGCTTGCCGGCGGCGTGGCCGTCCGCGCTGACCTCCTGCGCCTTGGCGGCGTCCGCCAGGGGGAACGTCTGCGCGACGCGCACCGTCAGCCCGCCGTCGGCGGCGAGACGGGCGTACTCGCCGAGCCGGGAACCGAACGGGGCGCCACCGCCACCACCGGAGAACGTGATGCCCAGTTCGGAGGCGGCCTGGGCGGAGACGATCGTGACGATCCGGTCGGTGCTCCCCCTCAGCCCGATCAGCACGTCCACGTCCTGCCCGGCGGCGTCGTACACGGCGTCGACGCCCTGCGGCGCGATCGCGCGGACCCGGTCGGCGAGCCCGTCCCCGTAGGCGACCGGGGCCGCGCCCAGCGACCGCAGGTAGTCGTGGTTGCCGGGGGAGGCGGTGCCGATGACCGTGGCACCGCGTGCGACCGCGAGCTGGACGCCGACCGCGCCGACCACTCCGGCCGCACCGTGCAGCAGCAGCGTGTCGCCCTCCCCGACGCCGAGCGCGTCGAGCACGCGGACCGAGGTCTCGACGGCGACGGGCAGCGCGGCGGCGACGTCCCAGTCGAGGTCCGCCGGCTTGGGACCGAAGTCGGCGGCCAGCGCGTGCTCGGCGTAGGAACCGGTGGTGGCCCAGCCCAGGACCTCGTCGCCCACCGCGACGCCCGTCACGCCGTCGCCGACCTCGTCGACGACACCGGCCACCTCGATGCCCGGCACCACCGGGAACGGCGCGGACATGTGCGGCATCCACCCGTTGCGGATCTTGTAGTCGATCGGGTTGACCCCGGCCGCCACGACCTTGAGCCGCACCTGACCCGGTCCGGCGTGCGGCGCCTCGACGTCCTCGAGGCGCAGGACCTCGGGACCGCCGAACTCGGTGTAGGTGATCGCCTTCATCTTCGTGCTCCCGTGCTCGTCGCTCTGGGTGACACGTCAACCCTGGCGGTCGAGCCGTCGTGCCGGAGCCAGTACTTCGGCTAGTCCGGGCTGGCCGGAAGACCAGGCGGTCACTCCGCCGGGCGGCGCTACGCTCGGATCATGGACCTGCGGACGGCCGTCGAGGTGATCCAGGCGCCCCTGGGCGAGACGTTGCAGCGGCTCTCCGCCGCGCTGGGCGAGACCATTCCCCACCGGGCCGTCGCGGAGCTGTCCAACTGCACGTTCGCGCCGTTCAAGGTCCGCGGTCAGGTGCCCGGCGTGCAGATCGGCATCGCCGACGTCGCCGCGTTGAGGTCGCTGGTGCCGGCGTGCGGCGCCTGGCAGGGGCGCGCGGTCGTGGCCGGTGCGGAGCTCCCGCTGGTGGTGCTGGTGAGCGACGTCCCCGAGCAGAGCTCGCTGCTCGTGCTCGTCCGGACCGAGGACGTGGTGCTGCCCGAGGAGGTCCTGGCCCCGGCGCACTCCCTGTGGGACCTCGTGACCGCGCACGCGGAAGGCCTGCGCAACGAGGCGATCCCCGCCACGCTCGCGGTGTCGCGGGCGGCCGCCGCGGCGCGAGCCATGACGCTGTCCGACCTGGGCGACGCGTACGGGACCGCGCTGACGGCGTTGCTCACCGTGCTGCGCGACCGCGCCGTCGACGACGCGTCGGCACGGTCGCGCGCCGTCGACCTGGCCGTCACCGCGCTGGTCGACCTGCGGTCCCGGGCCGACATCGAGCGGGCGCTGACCGAGGAACGCGCCGGGGACGCCTTCGGCCGTCTCGCCGAGTCGCTGCGCCGGGTGTTGCGCGGCCGCGGCGTGCGGCTCGACCTGGGCACGCCCGGCGCGGAGGAGGGTGCTGACCGGCGCATCCCCGCCGAGGTCGCCACGACGGCCAGTGCGGTGATCAGGTCCGCCGTGCACGCGATGCTGGACGACCAGCGCGACGTCAGCCGCGTCCACGTCGCCTGGAAGGTCGTCGGCACCGCGCTCAGGGCGACCGTGCGCGACGACGGCCCCGGCACCCTGACCTGCGGCAGTCTCGACCGCCGCCACGCCGCCGAACGCCTGGGCCCGCTCGGCGGCAGGTCGGAGGTCGACGCCGTGCCGGGCTGGGGCACGACCGTGACGATCGAGGTGCCGCTCGGCCCGCCGGAGAACCCGCGCGAGGACCCGCTGACCGTCCTCGGCGCCCGTGAGCTGGAGGTCCTGGGACAGCTCGCCCGCGGCCGCCGCAACCGCGACATCGCGGGCGAGCTGCACATCAGCGAGTCCACGGTGAAGTTCCACGTGGCGAAGATCCTGGAGAAGCTCGGCGTCGGGTCGCGCGGTGAGGCGGCCGCGCTGGCGCACGAGTGGGGCGCGGCGGCCGCGAGGTGACCGGGCGCGGGCCGCGTGAGGGGTCGGCCCGCTGTCCACCGGGACTCCACCCGTGTGCCCGAGCCTCGGCGCAGGGCCTTCTTCCTGCTCGATCCAGAGACCTGGACCACGCTCGGTTGCACGTCCAATAGTAGGAAGTCAAACTATTCTCATGACGACGTCGTCCCCTCTGCACAAGCCGGCGAACCCGGTGCGCTTCGTGACCGCGTCCAGCCTCTTCGACGGCCACGACGCGGCCATCAACATCATGCGGCGCATCCTGCAGGCGCAGGGTGCGGAGGTCATCCACCTCGGTCACAACCGGTCGGTGGCGGAGGTCGTGAACGCCGCGATCCAGGAGGACGCGCAGGGCATCGCCATCAGCGCGTACCAGGGCGGGCACGTCGAGTACTTCTCGTACCTGGTCGAGCTGCTGAACGAGCGCGGCGCCGGGCACATCCGCGTCTACGGCGGCGGTGGCGGCGTCATCGTCCCCGAGGAGATCGAGCTGCTGCACTCGCGCGGCGTCGCGCGGATCTTCTCGCCGCAGGACGGGCAGTCGCTCGGCCTGGCGCGCATGATCAACCTGATGGTCGAGGAGTGCGACCACGCGCTCACCGAGCCGTTCAGCCACGACGCGCTGCTGACGGGAGCCGACGAGGCCCTGGCGCGCGCGATCACGCACATCGAGGCCGGTACCGCCGAGCCGGTGACGACCACCCGCAAGGTGCCGGTCCTGGGCATCACGGGCACCGGTGGCTCCGGCAAGTCGTCGCTGACCGACGAGCTCGTGCGCCGGTTCCGGCTCGACCAGCAGGACAAGCTGCGCATCGCGGTGCTCGCCGTCGACCCGACGCGCCGCCGTGGTGGTGGCGCGCTCCTCGGTGACCGCATCCGGATGAACTGCCTCGACGGCGACCGCGTGTTCTTCCGTTCGCTGGCCACGCGCCGTGCGGGCAGCGAGATCCCGGACGGCCTGGAGCAGGCCATCGTGGCGTGCAAGGCGTCCGGTGCCGACCTGGTCATCGTCGAGACGCCCGGCATCGGCCAGGGCGACGCGGCGATCGTGCCGTTCGTCGACTTCTCGCTGTACGTGATGACGCCGGAGTTCGGTGCCGCGTCGCAGCTCGAGAAGATCGACATGCTCGACTACGCCGACGCCGTCGCGATCAACAAGTTCGAGCGCCGCGGCGCCGAGGACGCGCGCCGGGACGTGGCCCGCCAGATGGTCCGCAACCGCGAGGCGTTCGGCGCGAAGTGGGAGGACATGCCGGTCTTCGGCACGTCCGCCGCGACGTTCAACGATGACGGCGTCACCGCGCTCTACCAGTTCCTCCGCGACGGCCTCGCAGACCACGGGCTCCCGGTGGAGGAGGGCGCGCTCGCCGCCGTCTCCGGCAAGACCTCGACGTCGGCGTCCACGGTCGTGCCCGCCTCCCGCGCGCGGTACCTGTCCGACATCTCCGACACCGTGCGCGGCTACCACCGCAGGACCGAGGAGCAGGTCGCCGCGGTCCGCACGCACACCCAGCTCACCGCCGCGCAGAAGGCGCTGGAGGCCGCGGGCAAGGGCGTCGCCGACATCGCGGAGCTGGCTTCCGGCGCCGAGCGCAAGCTCGACCGCGACACCACCGACCTGCTCCGGGCGTGGCCCGCGACCGTCGAGCAGTACTCCGGCGACGAGCTCGTGTTCAAGGTGCGGGACAAGGAGATCCGCACCCGGCTGACGCGGGAGACGTTGTCCGGCAACGAGGTCCGGCGCGTCAGTCTGCCCCGGTACGACGACGAGGGCTCGCTGCTGCGGTTCCTGCGCAAGGAGAACCTGCCGGGCTTCTTCCCGTACACGGCGGGCGTCTTCCCGTTCAAGCGCGAGGGCGAGGACCCGGCGCGCATGTTCGCGGGCGAGGGCGACGCGTTCCGAACCAACCGCCGCTTCAAGTACCTGTCGAAGGGCAACCCGGCCACGCGCCTGTCGACGGCGTTCGACTCGGTGACGCTCTACGGCCGCGACCCCGACACCCCGCCGGACGTCTACGGCAAGATCGGCACCTCCGGCGTCTCGATCGCGTCGCTCGACGACATGAAGGCCCTGTACGACGGCTTCGACCTGGTCGCGCCGACCACGTCGGTGTCGATGACGATCAACGGCCCGGCGCCCACGATCCTCGCGTACTTCCTGAACACCGTGATCGACCAGCAGGTCGGCAAGTTCCGCGCCGACGAGGGTCGTGAGCCGTCGGAGGAGGAGTACGCGAAGCTGCGGGCGTTCGCGCTGGCCAACGTCCGCGGCACCGTGCAGGCCGACATCCTCAAGGAGGACCAGGGCCAGAACACCTGCATCTTCTCCACGGAGTTCTCGCTGCGCATGATGGCGGACATCCAGGAGTGGTTCATCCAGCAGCAGGTGCGCAACTTCTACTCGGTGTCGATCTCGGGCTACCACATCGCCGAGGCCGGGGCGAACCCCATCAGCCAGCTCGCCTTCACGCTCGCCAACGGCTTCACCTACGTCGAGTCGTACCTGGCGCGCGGCATGGACATCGACGACTTCGCGCCGAACCTGTCGTTCTTCTTCTCCAACGGCATGGACGCCGAGTACAGCGTCATCGGCCGCGTCGCCCGGCGGATCTGGGCCGTGGCCATGCGCGACCGCTACGGCGCCTCGGAGCGTTCGCAGAAGTTCAAGTACCACGTGCAGACGTCCGGCCGTTCGCTGCACGCGCAGGAGATGGACTTCAACGACATCCGCACGACGCTGCAGGCGTTGTGCGCGCTGTACGACAACTGCAACTCGTTGCACACCAACGCCTACGACGAGGCGATCACCACTCCCACGGAGTCGTCCGTCCGCCGCGCGATGGCCATCCAGATGATCATCAACAAGGAGTGGGGCCTGTCCGCGAACGAGAACCCGTTGCAGGGCTCGTTCGTGATCGACGAGCTGACCGACCTGGTCGAGGAGGCCGTGCTGACGGAGTTCGACCGCATCTCCGAACGCGGCGGCGTGCTCGGCGCGATGGAGACGGGCTACCAGCGCGGCCGCATCCAGGACGAGTCGATGCTCTACGAACAGCGCAAGCACGACGGCTCGCTGCCGCTGGTCGGCGTCAACACTTTCCTGCCGGAGGACGGCACGCACGAGGTCGTGAAGATCGAGCTCGCCCGCGCCACCGAGGAGGAGAAGGAGTCGCAGGTCTCGCGGACCCGCGCCTTCCAGGCCGCGCACCGCGACGAGGCCCAGAAGGCGCTGGCCCGGCTGCGCGAGGTCGCGCAGACGAACGAGAACGTGTTCGCCGTGCTGATGGACGCGGCGCGGGTGTGCACGCTCGGGCAGATCACCGAGGCGTTCTTCGAGGTGGGCGGGCAGTACCGCCGCAACATCTGAGCCTCAGACGGCGTAGGGCCGGCCGACGATCCACCCGCCCACGTGGCCGGGCAGCTCGCCGGTCGGCACCACCTCGACCGGGTCGCCCTCGCGGACGACTCCCGGCCGGATCACCCAGCTGTCCAGGCAGAGCACGCCACCGAACTCGCGCCGGATCCGCCGGTGCACGTCCAGGTCCTGCTCGCCCGTGTCGGGGTCGATCGTCGTCACGACGCACCGCGCGCGTTTCTGGAACATCCCGATCACCACGTCGCCGACGACGAGCGCGTGTCCGGGCCACGAGTCCTCGGCGCCGGCCTCGACGCCGCCGATCAGGATGTTGGGCCGCAACCGCCGCACGTCGACCCCGGCGGCCGCGACCTGCCCGTCCGTCGCCACCAGGACGTTGAGCACGTCGAACCGCTCCGGCCCGGAGTAGCGGGTCAGCCTGCCGCCGAACGGCAGCACCTTCTCGTGCGCCTGCCAGCTGTCCCAGGGGTGCCCGTCGACGAGGGGCCCGTCGGGGCCGGTGGTCGCGGGGATCGTGAGCAGCCCGTAGCGGGTGCGTCCGGTCAGAACGCCCCGCGGGCCCTG
The DNA here is from genome assembly GCF_036380075.1 of Lentzea sp. Classification (NCBI taxonomy): domain Bacteria; kingdom Bacillati; phylum Actinomycetota; class Actinomycetes; order Pseudonocardiales; family Pseudonocardiaceae; genus Lentzea; species Lentzea sp. The sequence continues at coordinate 6,721 of NZ_DASVFL010000323.1, forward strand.
CACGTGCACGAGCCGGTCGCCCTCGACGCCGTCACTCGTGAACACGGCTTCGGTCAACGGCTCACCGCCCAGTGACTTCACCGGGTAGCGCCACAACGCCTCGACGTGCACGGCCGTCACTCCGCCGGGATCTCGTCGGTCGACGCCGGGTCGACGCGGCGATCGGACTCGGCGATCCGCACGTCGTCGATGCTCGCCTCGCGCCGGGACATCAGGCCGGACTCCGCGAACTCCCAGTTCTCGTTGCCGTAGCTGCGCCACCACTGGCCCTCGTCGTCGTGCCACTCGTACTGGAAGCGCACGGCGATGCGGTTGCCGCTGAACGCCCACAGCGACTTGCGCAGCACGTACTCGTGCTCGCGCTCCCACTTGCGGGTCAGGAACGCGACGATCTCGTCCGTGCCGCGGACGAACTGGGACCTGTTGCGCCACACCGAGTCGGGTGTGTAGGCCCCGGCGACGCGCTGCGGGTCGCGGGTGTTCCAGGCGTCCTGGGCGGCCTGGACCTTCAGCCGGGCGGTCTCGGCGTCGAACGGGGGCACGAGCTTCACGACGGGTCCCTCCAACGGTTGGGTGACGCTGTAAACGTTAGAACGTGTGTCTAACGGATGCAAGCTCGTGTTACCGTTAGGCGTGCTGACGCCCGACGAACCCCGCCCGGTCCTGCTGATGAACACCGTCTGGGCCAACCGGTCGCAGGTGCACGACGACCTGACCACCGTCGGTGGGCTCCGCGACTTCCTGGGCGTGCCGGCGGACGAGGCCGACCTGGCGGCGTTCCGCGCGCTGCGGCAGGCGTTGCGCGACCTCGCGGGCGTGCTCACCGAGGACACGCGTGCGGTCGCGCGGGATCGCGACCTGGACCGCGCGGTGGCCGAGGTCAACCGTGCGGCGAAGAGCGCGCCGCTGTGGCCGCAGCTGGCCGTCCGTGGCGGAGAACTGGTGCGGCACAACGAAAGCGGGGGATCGCTCGCGGAGGGGGAGCGCGCGTCGATCGCCGCGGAGGCCGTCGCGCTGTTCACCGGCGAGAACCGGGTTCTGTTGCGCGCCTGCTACGCGCCGGGCTGCGTGCTGTACTTCGTGAAGGACCACCCGCGCCGGGAATGGTGCTCGCCGTCGTGCGGCAACAGGGTCCGCGCCGCACGCCACTACCGGCGCAACCGGGGTGAATCGCCTGGTCCGAACGGGTTTTCCTGATCGTCGGGCCTACACATGAGCCGCCGCCGTTCCGATAACCCGGTTACTGAGGCGCATTTTTCGTGTGGTGGTGATCCGCGATGTCCCGAGAACCCGTGCCAGGCCACGACATCAGCTATCACCTCGTCTGCTTCGACGAGACCGGAAACGAACGGGGACGCGAGAGCGCGGACGTCGTGTACGACGCCCGTCGCGGCGTGACCGACGTGTTCTTCTTCATCCACGGGTGGAACGGCGACGTGCCGGCCGCCCGTCAGCAGTACGGGCAGTGGGTCGCGACGATGGCCGGCTGCCGCGCCGAACGTGAGGCGGCGCACCGGCTTCCCGGCGGCTTCAAGGCGTTGCTCGTCGGCCTGCACTGGCCGTCGAAGGCCTGGGGCGACGAGGACGTCCGGTCCGACGAGTTCATCAGGGCGCAGGCGAACAGGCTCGGCGGTGGTGCCGCGCGCACCGCCGCCGTGCGCACGATCGTCGAGGCGGCACGGGACCACCCGTGCCGGATGTCCCCGGCGGTCCGGCAGGCCTACGACTACCTGGAGAGCTCGGTGCCGGACCTGCCGGGCGAGGACGGGTCGGCGTTCGACGCCGCGCAGCTCTACCGGGCCTGCCTGGAGGACCCGGCGCTGGGCGGAGTGCTGTCGCCGCTGAGGATCCTGACGTTCTGGAAGATGAAACGGCGCGCGAGGGTGTTCGGCGAGAGCGGTGCCGCCCGCCTCGCCCGCGAGGTGGCCCAGGCCGCTCCGGACGCCCGCGTCCACCTGATGGGCCACAGCTTCGGCTGCATCACCGCGACCGCGATGGCCAACGTCGTGCCGGCCGCGACGCTGACCCTCGTGCAGGGAGCGATGTCGCTGTGGTCGTTCGCCGAGCACCTGCCCGGCGAGGCGGGGGCCGGCTACTTCCGCGGCGTGCTCGGCCGCGTGCCGGGCCCGATCATCGTGACCACGTCGTCGAACGACTACGCCATCGGCAGGTTCTACCCGCTGGCCGCGCGGTCGGGCCGCCAGGTCGACCTCGACTCCTACCCGACGTACGGCGGTCTCGGCTCGCACGGCGTGCAGGGCACCTACGCCCACGGCCACAAGATCGACTCGCCCGGCGAGCTGACCAGGGGACAGGTGCACAACGTCGACTGCACGTCGGTGATCCGCCGCATCGACGGCATCGCGGGCGCGCACAACGACATCTGCCACCCGGAGCTCGCGAGGCTGCTGTGGAAGGCGGTGGTGTCGCGCTGAAACTCCACAAAGGAGGTCAGCCGAGCCGCAGCACCATCTGCGGTACCAGAGTGTTGCCGAGGTAGGGGCGCAGGTCCGAGCGCAACGCCGACAGGCTCACGGGGTCGAGCGCGGGCGCGACCAGGATTCCGACCGTGCCGGCCGTGAGGACGACGCGTTGCATGGCCTGCCCTGCCCGGATCTCCGCCGCGGCGCCCTGGTTGAACGTGCACAGCACGAGCTCGGAGTGGTCCGTGACGTGCACCCACGCCCGTTCGACCTCGGCCGCCCGCGACAGCAGCCCGCGCCACGAGGCCGGTTCGGGGAACGTCGTCCACGTGCGACGGTTCGTGCGCAAGGCGTGCAGCAGCGCCAGCACGTCCGGCTCCGGTTCCTGGTAACCACCGAGCCGCACGGCCGCGGCGGCGTCGGCGGCGCTCCGGCCGGGCAGCAGCGTCACGAGTGGACGGATGCCGTGCCCCTGCAACGCCAGCCGGACGTTCAGCAGCGCGACCCCGCAGGCGATCCGCGCCTCCCTGCTGTGCGGCGGGGTGGTGTGCAGCTCGATCTGCTCGGGACGCACCTCGAACCGGACCCCGGGAGCGGCGGCTCGCGCGAGCGCCAGGACGCTGCGCACGTCCTCGCCCGCGAGTCCCAGCGAGTCGGGCACGGCGATCGTCATGGTGACACTGTGCGGGGGTCCAGACCATCCGGCCACGGTCGAAGGTCCCCTCTTCGCAGGGCCGTGCGATCGGGAGGCCGTGGGATGCGGGAAAGTGTGCGAATCTAGTCGTCGTGCCTGACGTGCCCGGTCGCCGCGACCTCGAAGAGCTGCTCGACGAGGTCCGCGACCGCATGGACGAGATCGTCACCACCCGCGACCACATGCAGGAGCTGCTCGGCGCCGTCCTCGCCGTCGCGTCCGGGCTGGAGCTGGAGCCGACGCTGCAGCGCATCGTGCAGGCGGCGGTCGACCTCGTGGGCGCGCGGTACGGCGCGCTGGGCGTCCTCGGCACGCGCGACGACCTCGCCGGGTTCCTCCACGTCGGCGTCGACCAGGTGACGCGCGCGAAGATGGGCCACCTGCCCGAGGGCAAGGGACTGCTCGGGCTGCTCATCAAGGACCCGACGCCGTTGCGGCTGAGCGACCTCGCCCGGCACGAGATGTCGGTCGGCTTCCCGCCCAACCACCCGCCGATGCACAGCTTCCTGGGCGTGCCCGTGCGCGTGCGCGACGAGGTCTTCGGCAACCTCTACATGACCGAGAAGATCGACGCCGCCGAGTTCACCGCCGACGACGAGGCCGTGCTCCAGGCGCTCGCGGCGGCCGCCGGCATCGCGATCGAGAACGCCCGGCTGTTCGAGCGCTCCCGGCTGCGCGAGCGGTGGCTGGAGGCGATCGGCGAGGTCAACTCCGAGCTGCTCGGCGGCGCGTCCGGCGAGTACGCGCTGCGCCTGATCACCCAGCGGACGCTGGAGCTGGCCGGCGCCGACTGCGCGCTCGTGGCGCTCGGCGACGGCGGGAACACGCCGTTGGCCGTGGCGGCGAACGCGGGCGTGAAGATCGACGACTTCGCCGCGCGCGACTACGCCCTCGACGAGGTGGTGCGCTCCGGGGTGCCGCTGCTGGTGGACGACCTGCGGTCGGAGTTCGGTCCCGCGCTGGCCGTGCCGCTGCGGTCGGGGCCGGTCGTCACGGGCGTCCTGGTGGTGCTGCGCAAGGCGGGCGGGACGAGGTTCCTGCCCGACCAGGTGCCGGTGCTGGCGTCGTTCGCCGACCAGGCGGCGGTCGCGCTGGAGTTCGCCGAGCAGCAACGCTCGCAGCGCCTGCTGGACGTGCTGGAGGACCGCGACCGCATCGCCCGCGACCTGCACGACCACGTCATCCAGCGGCTGTTCGTCACCGGCCTGACGTTGCAGGCGACCATGCGCCGCGTCGCCGACCCCGAGGTGGCCGCGCGCCTGCAGGCCGCCGTCGAGCAGCTCGACGAGACGGTCCGCGAGATCCGCACGTCGATCTTCGACCTGCACTCGACGGACAACACGTCGCTGCGCCGCCGCCTGCTCGACCTGGTGGCGGGCCTGACCGAGCCGACGCACCTGAAGCCGGCCATCCGCATGTCCGGCACGGTCGACAACTCGGTGCCACCGGAGCTCGCCGAACACGTCGAGGCCGTCGTGCGCGAAGCCGTCACGAACACCGTGCGGCACGCCCAGGCGACCGAACTGCTGGTGCTGGTCGACGCCGGCGAGGACATCGTGATCACCGTGCAGGACAACGGGATCGGTGTTCCCGGTGACGCCTCGCGCAGCGGCCTGCGCAACCTCGCCCACCGTGCGGAGAAGTTCGGTGGCACGTTCACGGTGAGGGCGGGCGAGGACGGCGGCGCGTGCCTGGTGTGGCGGGTCCCGCTCTAGCGGGGCTTCTCGCCGTCCTTGCGGAACTGCGACGCGAACACGGCCGCCTGCGTGCGGCGCTGCATGCCGAGCTTCGCCAGCAGGTGCGAGACGTAGTTCTTGACCGTCTTCTCCGCGAGGAACATGCGCTCGGCGATCTGCCGGTTCGTCAGGCCCTCGCCGATGAGGTCGAGCACCGTGCGCTCCTGCTCGCTGAGCATGCGCAGCGGGTCGCCCTCCTCGCGTTCCCGGCGGATCCTGTTGAGCAGCGCGGACGTCGTGCGAGCGTCCAACAGGGACTGTCCCGCCGCGACGGTGCGCACGGCGTTGACCAGGTCGGCGCCGAGGATCTGCTTGAGCACGAACCCGGACGCGCCCGCCATGATCGCGTCGAACAACGCCTCGTCGTCGGCGAAGCTCGTCAGCATCAGGCACTGGAGGCCGGGCAGGCGGCTGCGCAGCTCGCGGCACAGCTCGATGCCGTTGCCGTCGGGCAGCCTGATGTCGAGCACCGCCACGTCGGCCTGGGCGCCCGGCACCTTCGCCAGGGCCTCCGTGACCGATGCGGCGTCGCCGACCACCTCGAGATCGGACTCCTCGCCGAGCAGGTCCGCGATGCCGCGGCGGACGATCTCGTGGTCGTCGACGAGGAACACGCGCGTCGCCATGGAGGTCACGGTAGCCCAAGGCACCGGCCCCGAGGGGACCAACGGCACGCGCCGCGCTAGGCCGATCGGGCGTCGTTGTGAGCCACGTGAACGGGAAAGTCCGGGCCACTGCTGGAGCGCCCGGACTTCCGCGGTGGTGCTGCCGCCTGGATCAGGCCTGCTTGATCGCCGAGATCTCGAACTCGAGGACGACCTTCTCGCTCACCAGGACGCCGCCGGCCTCGAGGGCCGCGTTCCAGCTGACGCCGTAGTCCTTGCGGTTGATGGTGTGCGAGCCCTCGAAGCCCACGCGGGTGTTGCCGAACGGGTCGACGGCCACGCCCTCGAAGGCGAAGGGGATGGTGACGCTCTTGGTGACGTCCTTGATGGTGAGGTCGCCGGTGATCTCGAAGTTGTCGTCGTCGATCTGCTTGGCGGAGGTCGAGACGAACTTGATCTCCGGGTAGGTCTCGACGTCGAGGAACTCGTTGGTGGTCAGGTGACCGTCGCGCTGGGCGTTGCGGGTGTCGATGCTCGCGGCCTTCACCGTGACCTCGGCGGTCGTGTTCTCCGGCTTGTCGCCGTCGATGGTGATCTTGCCGTCGAACTCGTTGAACGCACCACGGACCTTCGTGACCATCGCGTGGCGGGCGACGAAGCCGATGCGGGAGTGCGATCCGTCGATGACGTAGTCGCCGGTCAGTTCGGTGAGGTTGGTGGCCGTGGTCATGGCGTTCAGTCCTTCGGTTGCGCGATTTGGTTGAAGTGTCACTCACCCTGCCGGAACGTGGATGATGTGTCAACTATTCCCGTATGCTGAACCGGTGACACGATGGTTGGAACCTGAGCAGCAGCGTGCGTGGCGTGCCTACGTCCGCATGCAGGGGGAGCTGAACGCGCACCTGAGCAGGCAGATGTCGGTCGACTCGGAGATCTCGATGGCCGACTTCGCCGTGCTGGTGCAGCTCACCGACACGCGTGACGAACGCGTGCGGGTGCTGGCGCTCGCGCGGTCGTTGAACTGGGAGAAGAGTCGCATCTCACACCACGTCGCGCGAATGGAGAAGCGCGGCCTGGTGCGCAGGGAGAGCTGCGGCAGCGACGGGCGCGGGTCGTTCGTCGTGCTGACGGACCTGGGCCGGTCCGCGATCGAGGCGGCCGCGCCCGCGCACGCCGAGACGGTGCACAAGCTGGTGTTCGACCAGCTCACCGACGTCGAGGTCGAGGCGCTGCGGGAGATCTCCGAGAAGATCTTCACGCGCTTAACGACCGGCGAATGCGCGGCGGTAGTCGCTGGGTGCGATGCCGACGACGCGGTGGAAGTGGTGCCGCAGGAGAGCGGCTGTCCCGAAGCCCGACCGGACGGCGACGGCGTCGACGTCCAGGTCCGACTCCTCCAGCAGCCTGCGCGCGTGGAGCACCCGTTGGAGTGACAGCCACTTGTTCGGGGTGGTGCCGGTCTCCGCGGCGAACCGGCGTGCGAACGTCCGCTCGGACATGACGGCGAGCTTCGCCATGGACGCCACCGTGTGGTTGTCCGCGATCGTGTCGAGCACCCTCTCCAGCACCGGTTCGAGGCTGTCGGAGCTGCACTCGGGGATGGGGAGCTCCACGAACTGCCGCTGACCGCCGTCGCGCTGCGGTGCCACGACCATCCGGCGCGCGATGGTGTTGGCGATCTTGGTGCCGAGCTCCCGCCGGACCAGGTGCAGGCACGCGTCGATGCCCGCGGCCGTGCCGGCGCTCGTGATGATGTCGCCGTCGTCCACGAACAGCACGTCCGGGTCGAGCCGCGCCTTCGGGAAGCGCTCCCTGAACTGCGGCGCCTCACGCCAGTGCGTGGTGCAGTGCCGGTCGTCGAGCAGTCCGGCCGCGCCGAGGATGAACGCCCCGCTGCAGACGCTGAGCAGCGTCGCACCGGTCTCCTGGAGCGCCTTGACGAGCTTCTCCGGGTACTCGTCGCGGACGCGGGCGGCCGGGAGCGCGACGAGGTCGACGCTCTGCAGCGCGTCGAACCCGTGCTCCGGCGTGATGCTCACGCCGCGGACGCTCGTCACCACCGGCTCGTTCGGGAGATCGCCGCACACGCGGAAGTCGACGAGCGGCACGCCCTCCTCGGTCCGGTCGACGCCGAACACCTCGCAGAGCAGGCCGAACTCGAACGGCGCGACGCCGTCGATGAGGGGAACCGCCACCGATCGCAGCATGGCAGGATATTAGCGCGCACCGTCAGATCTGCCACTGTTGGCGGGATGTTGATGACCGCAAACTTACTGACATGACTCTTGCAGCGATCGTCCTCACAGTGGCAGGCCTCTCCGTCTGGCTCGACCGGCACCGCGACCGCAACGCCGGCCTGGTGGGCTCCTCCGACGTCATCGACCGCGACCGCGTCCGCGTGGGCAACGACCTGCGGTACCTCACCTGACGATGTGCGGTTCCGGTCCCGTGTAGCGGGCGACCGGGCGGATGATCTTCGTGTCCTCGGACTGCTCGAGCGCGTTGGCACACCACCCGATCACCCGGCTGCACGCGAACGTCGGCGTGAACATCTCGCGCGGGATGCCGCACTGCTCCATCACCACGCCGGCGTAGAACTCCACGTTCGCGTACAGCTGCCGGCCGGGCTTGAGCTCGGCCAGCAGCTCCGTCACCCGCTGCTCGACCGTGACGGCGAACTCCGTCAGCTCGGTGGGCCGTTCCTGCGCGATCTGCTTGAGCAGGCGCGCCCGCGGGTCCTCCGTCTTGTAGACGGCGTGGCCGAAACCCATGATCCGGTCGCCCTGCTCGATGCGCTGCCTTACCCAGGCGTCGACGTTGTCCGGCGACCCGATGAGGTCGAGCGCCTCCAGCGCCCGGTCCGGCGCTCCGCCGTGCAGCGGTCCGGAGAAGGTCCCGATCGCCGCCGTCACGGCCGACACGACGTCCGCCCCGGCGCTCGCGACCACTCGTGCTGTGAACGTCGACGCGTTGAACCCGTGGTCGATCGTCGCGATCAAGTACTGCTCGACCGCACGACTCGTCCACGTCGACGGCTCCTGTCCGGTCAACATGGACAGCCAGTTCGCCGAGGTCGACAAATCAACCCTGGGGTCGACGGGATCAAGTCCGGACTTGATCCGGTGCAGTGCCGCCAGGATCGTCGGCGTCATCGCGCTGACCCTGAGCGCGTCCTCCTTGCGCGTGCTCATCGGCGCGTCCCACATCGGCTGCGACGGCAGCATCGACAACGCGGTCCGCAGCCCGGCCAGGGCGGTGCACCCGGACCGCGCGATCGCGGGCAGCACCTCCTTGATCGACGCCGGCAGCTCGCGCAACGCGGCCGTCCGCCCGGCGAACTCCGCGGCCTCGTCCGGACTCGGCAGCCGGCCCTCGACGAAGAGGAACCACACGTCCTCGAACGACCGCGTCCTGGCCAGCTCGACCGCGTCGTGCTCGCGGTAGTGGTAGTAGCCCGCGGCGCCGTTGACGTCCCCGATCCGGGTGGTCGTCACGACTACGTCCTTAAGCCCTTTGGGTGCATCAATCAACATGGACAAGAGGGTCCGTCAACACGTCTTGTACAGTCAACGTTGATGGAATCAATGTTGACGACGAATCAAGCTGCCCGCCGCCTCGGAGTGAAACCGGCGACGGTGTACTCGTACGTCAGCCGCGGCCTCCTGACCAGCACGAAGGTCAACCGCTCCAGCATGTTCGGCGTCGCCGAGGTCGAGGCGCTGGCACAGCGCACCGGTGCCCGCGGAGCAGTGGCCGCTGTGACGGATCGCATCCGCACCAGGATCTCCCTGCTGGAGAACGACTGCCTGTTCTACCGGGGCCGGTCCGTGCCCGAGCTCGCGAGCACCCGGCGCTTCGAGGACGTCGCCCACTGGCTGTGGACCGGGATCGAGTCCACGGGCCTGCAGTTCCCGGAGGGCCAGGAGATCTGGATGGCCCTGCCCGACAGCGCCACCCTCACCGACCGGGTGCGCGTGGCCGTGGCCCTCGCCGGAGCCGGCGACCCGCTGCGCTTCGACCTCGACCGCGGCGTCACCACGGCCAAGGCCCTGATCGCCGACGTCGTCGAGTCGCTGCCCCTGGTCGGCCGCCCGCACGGCACGGACATCGCCGACCGCCTGTGGGCCCGCCTGTCCCCGCGCGAACCGAGGCCGGACCTCATGAACGCGGTCCTGATCCTCCTCGCCGACCACGACCTGGCCATCTCCACGATGGCGGCCCGGGTTGCCGCCTCGGCCCACGCCCACCCGTACGCCGTCGTGTCCGCGGGCCTGGGCGCCATGGAGGGCCAGAAGCACGGCACCGCCGCCACCATCGCCCACCGCTTCCTGGCGCAGGCCGAGTCCGACCCGATGGGCGCGGTGGCCGAGCACCTCCGCTCCGGCGTCCCGATCCCGGGCTTCGGCCACCGCGTCTACCAGGCCCGCGACCCGAGGGCCGACCACCTGCTGGCGCTGCTGCGCGGCGAGGGCGACCTGGTGGCGGACAAGGTGATCGACACCCAGAAGAAGACGTTCCCGAACATCGACCTGGCCCTCGCCCAGTTCGGCCTGATGTACGAGATGCGCCCCGACGCGGGCGAGGCCATCTTCGCGATCGCGCGGATCGTGGGGTGGATCGCGCACGCGATGGAGGAGTACAAGGAGCCGGGGCTCAGGTTCCGCACGATGGGCGTCTACACCGGCGACAGGCCGTAACCCGCGACGGCAACACCTCCGCCAGGACCCGGCTCCCGGTCCCGCGGCCCTTTCGTCACTTCACGCCGAGGCGCTTCAGCACGCTCGTCGTGATGCCGGCCGCGTCCAGGCCGTGCGCCCGCATGATGCGGTTGCGGGAGTCGTGCGGCAGGAAACGGGGCGGCAGGGCGAAGGTCGCGACGCACGCCGGGGAACCGGCCAGGGCCTGGCCCAGGCGGGCGCCCAGCGCGCCGGTCGACGTCGTGTCCTCCACGGCCAGGACCAGGCGGTGCTGGCCGCTGTACTTGACCAGGTGCGGGTCCAGCGGCGCGGTCCAGCGCGGGTCGACGACGGTGACGCGGACGTCGTGCCCGGCCAGTTCCTCGGCGGCGGCCAGGCACGGCGCGGCCAACGGACCGACGGCGACCAGCAGCACCTCGGCGTCCGGGACCTCGCGCAGCACGTCGAAGTGGTTCACGCGCCGCAGTGCCGGGATGTCGGGCCCCACGGCGGCCTTCGGGTACCGCACGACCGTCGGGCCGTCCGACACCTCGACGGCCTCGCGCAGCAGCTCGCCCAGCGACGCCGGGTCGCGCGGGGCCGCCAGGCGCAGGCCGGGCACCACGGGCAGCACGGACGCGTCCCACATGCCGTGGTGCGACGCGCCGTCGGGGCCGGTCACGCCGGCGCGGTCCAGCACGAACGTCACCGGCAGGCGGTGCAGCGCCACGTCCATCAGCAGCTGGTCGAACGCGCGCGACAGGAACGTCGCGTACACGGCGACCACCGGGTGCAGGCCGCCCATCGCCATGCCCGCGGCCGACGTCACGGCGTGCTGCTCGGCGATCCCGACGTCGAAGGTGCGCGACGGGAAGCGCTGCGCGAACGGCCGCAGCCCCACCGGTTCCAGCATCGCCGCGGTCAGGCAGACGACGTCGGGGCGTTCGGCACCCAGCCGCACGATCTCGTCGGAGAACGCGTCGGTCCAGGTCCTCCCGCCGGACGCCCCGGAGGCGCCCACCGCGTGCATGCGGTCGGCCTCGTCGGACTCCGCGGCGGCGTACCCCTTGCCCTTCACGGTCTTGCAGTGCACGACGACCGGGCGCCCGAGGGACTTGGCCTCCCACAACGCGTTCTCGACGGCGTGCACGTCGTGGCCGTCGACCTCGCCGATGTAGGCGAGCCCCAGCGCCTCGAACAGGCCGCGGGCCGAACCGTTCAGCAACGACGCGGCGAACCCGCCCGCGGTCGGGTCGTAGGAGCGGCCGTTGTCGTTGAGCAGCACCACGACCGGCCGGGAGGAGCCGCCGATGTTGTTCAGCGCCTCCCAGCACATGCCGCCGGTCAGCGCGCCGTCGCCGACGATGGCCACCACGCGCCGGTCGGCGCCGCCGAGCTCGAACGCCTTGGCCAGGCCGTCCGCATAGGACAGCGCGGTGGAGGCGTGCGAGTTCTCGATGACGTCGTGCGCCGACTCGGCGGCGGACGGGTAGCCGGACAGGCCGCCCGCCTGGCGCAGCGAGTCGAAGTCCGTGCACCGGCCGGTCAGCATCTTGTGCACGTACGACTGGTGGCCGGTGTCGAACAGCACCACGTCGACGGGGGAGGAGAACACCCGGTGCACCGCGATGGTCAGCTCGACGGCGCCGAGGTTCGGGCCGAGGTGGCCACCGGTCCGGTGCACCTTGGAGATCAGGAACGACCGGATCTCCCCGGCCAGCGAGCACAGCTCGGACGACGAGAGCGCGCGGACGTCCGCCGGTGAGGTGATGTCAGCCAGCACGGCGCACCGCCAGCGGCAACGTGAACGCGATCGTCTCCGTCGCGGTCGTGTGCGTCGACACCGAGACCGACCCCAGCGCCTCCAACGCGCTGACCACCTCGTCCACCAGCTCCGGCGGGGCGGAGGCACCGGCCGACAACCCCACCGACGACACCCCGTCCAGCCACGCGGGATCGATCTCGGACGCGTCGTCGATGAGGTACGCGGGCGTCCCGCCGCGGGCGGCCAGCTCGACCATGCGCACCGAGTTGGACGAGTTGCGCGAGCCCACGACCAGGACCAGGTCCGACTGCTCGGCCACCTCGCGGATCGCGACCTGCCGGTTGGTGGTGGCGTAGCAGATGTCGTCCGAACCCGGCCCGCGCAGCTGCGGGAACTTCCGCCGCAGCGCCTCGACCACCTCGGCCGTCTCGTCCACGGCCAGCGTCGTCTGCGTCAGGTACGACACCGGGCCGCTGATCTCCAACGCCAGCACGTCGTCGACGGTCTCGACGAGCACCATCCGCTCGGGTGCTTCTCCCAGCGTCCCCTCGACCTCCTCGTGCCCGGCATGACCGATCAGCACGATCGTGTCGCCGCGCTCGGCGAAGCGCCGGGCCTCGGCGTGCACCTTCGTCACGAGGGGACAGGTCGCGTCCAGCACGTCCAATGACCGCTCCCGGGCCTCTCGGCGCACGGCCGGAGAGACGCCGTGCGCCGAGAACACCGCCGTGGCACCGACGGGGACTTCGGAGAGCTCTTCCACGAACACGGCGCCGCGGGCTTCCAGCGACCGCACGACGTGGACGTTGTGCACGATCTGCTTGCGCACGTAGACGGGGCCGCCGCGCTGGTCGAGCAGTCGTTCCACGATCTCGATCGCGCGCTCCACGCCGGCGCAGAACGACCGGGGTGAGGCGAGCAGGACCGAACGCGGCGGGTGATCCGTCATCGAGTGACCTTTCAGTGGTCTCTGTGGGTGACCAGCTGGGCGAGCGTGCCGAGCTCGACCGCCGCGCGGGCGGTCGGTGAGGCCTCGCCGAGGTGCACCAGCGCCTGCGTGTGCAGCTCGTCGGCCTGCGTCTGGCTCCACGCCCGGCCACCGGCCGCGTCGACGAGGAACGCCGCCCGCGCAAGCGCTTCCGCGTCCATCTCCTGCGAGCCGGAGTACAACGCGGCCAGCTCGGCGGACGCGGGCACACCGGCGTTCAGCGCGCGCACGACCGGCAGGGACTTCTTGCGGTTCACCAGGTCCGAGTGCGCCGCCTTGCCCGTCACCGCGGGGTCGCCCCAGATGCCGAGCAGGTCGTCCACGTGCTGGAACGCCAGGCCGAGCTCCGCACCGTACCCGCGCATCGCCTCGATCTGGAGGTCCGAACCGTTGCCGTACAACGCGCCCAGCGCCGTGGACGCACCCAGCAGGGCGCCGGTCTTGCCGCGCGCCATCAGCTCGACCTCGGGCACCACGACGTCGGACCGCGACTCGAAGTCGAGGTCGTAGGCCTGCCCGTCGAGCAACGCCACCACGGCGTCGCCCAACGTCCTGATGGCCTCCAACGCGCGCGGATGTCCCGACGCCGCGAGGACGTCGACGGCCAACGCCTGCAACGCGTCGCCCGCCAGTATCGCCGCGCTGACGCCGAACACCGTCCACGCCGTGGCGCGGTGCCGCCGGGTCGTGTCGCGGTCCATGACGTCGTCGTGGAGCAGCGAGAAGTTGTGGATCAGCTCCACCGCGACCGCCGCCGGCACCGCGTCCGAGGCGGTGCCGCCGACGGCCTCGGCCGCCAGCAGCACCAGCGCGGGGCGGATCGCCTTGCCGCCGTTCTCCAGCACCGGGTTGCCGTACTCGTCACGCCACCCGTGGTGGTACTCCGCGACCGTGCGCATCGACGGCGGCAGCTGGTCGACGGCCCTGCGCAGAGCCGGCAGCACGAGGCCGCGGCTCCACGCGAGCACGTCACCGGCCGGGCGACCGGCGGCGAGCGGTTCTGTCAGTTCGGCTGTCATGGCTCAGAGACCGACCTCGACGTTCTCCAGCACGCCGAGGGCGTCGGGAACGAGGATCGCGGCCGAGTAGTACGTCGACACCAGGTACTTGAGCACCGCGTGCTCGTCGATGCCCATGAACCGCACGTTGAGGCCGGGCTCGTACTCGTCGGGGATGCCGGTCTGGCGCAGGCCGATGACGCCCTGCTTCTCCTCGCCCAGGCGCATCGCGAGGATCGACGTCGTGCCGTTCTTGCTGACCGGGATCTTGTCGCACGGCGCGATCGGGATGCCGCGCCACGTCTGCAGCTGCCGGCCCTCGACCTCGGTGGTCGGGGAGTAGAGCCCGCGCGAGTTGAGCTGGCGGCCGAACGCGGCGATCGCCCTGGGGTGGGCGAGGATGAGCTTGGTGTTGCGGCGCCGGGAGATCAGCTCGTCCATGTCGTCCGGCGTGACCGGGCCGGAGTGCGTGCTGATCCGCTGCTTGAGGTCGGCGTTCGCGATGAGGCCGAACTCCTTGTTGTTGACGAGCTCGTGCTCCTGGCGTTCGCGCAGGGCCTCGATCGTGAGCCGCAGCTGGTGCTCGACCTGGTCCATCGGCTGGCTGTAGAGGTCGGCGACGCGCGTGTGGACGCGCAGGATCGTCTGCGCCACCGAGAGCTCGTACTCGCGCGGCCGCAGCTCGTAGTCGACGAACGTGCCGGGCAGCGCCGGCTCGCCGTCGTGGCCGGAGGCGATGTCGATCTCGGCCTCGCCGTGCTTGTTGGCCGCGTTCGTCGGGTTCGCCAGCTGCTGCGCGATGTGGTCGTGCAACGGCCCGATCTGGCTGTTGAGCTGGCGGAACGCGGCGCGCGTCAGCACGACGGCGGTGGTCGGGGTCACCGCGCGGGCGGTGAAGCTCCACTGCTTGTCGGTGCCGGACAGCACCGGCTCGTCGCCGAGGTACTCGCCGTCCGCGATCGTGCCCAGCGCCACGTCGTCGCCGTACTCGCCGCGGCCGGTCTTGGTGACCTTGCCGTGCGCGATGACGATGATCTCGTCGACGGACGCGCCGCGCTCCGCGATCACCTCACCGGGCTGGTACTCGCGCTGCTCGAAGCGGTTCGCCACGGCCGTCAGGGCCGCCTCGTCCTCGAACCCGCGCAGCAGCACGAACTCCGCCAGCTCCTGCGGCACGATCCGCACCTCGGACCCGACGCTGGTGAACGTGACGCGGCCGTCACCGATCGCGTAGCTGAGCCGCCGGTTCACCCGGAACGCGCCACCCTTGGCCTCGACCCACGGCAGTGATCGCAGCAGCCAGCGGGGCGAGATCCCCTGCATCTGCGGTGCGGACTTGGTGGTCGTCGAGAGGTTGCGCGCGGCGGCCCGCGAGAGGCTCAGCTGCTGGTCCTCGACCCCAAGGCCCGGATCGGTAACAGTCACTGCGAATCCTGCCAATCTTGTTCAACGGGAGGGAACTAGCGGACCAGTGCGGCGGAGGTGCCCAGTCCGGTGGGACGTCGGAACGAAGCCGGCGACGGCATCGGGTAGGGCTTGTACCGGCCGGTGCGCTGCGTCCACAGCAGCTCTCCGGCCAGCCACGACTTCAGCGTCTCGGCGTACGCCTTGAGCGCGGTCCGTTGCGAGGAGTCGAGCCCGTACTGGTCGGCGAGGTACGGCAGGTCGTGCTCCACCGACGTCGCGAACTGGCGCATGCGGGCGTTGACCAGGTCGGCGACCATGTCCACCGCCTGCTGCAGCTCGCAGTCGAAGAAGGTCCGCACGACCTGCACCGCGTTGGTGACGATGCCGGTGTCCGGGCCGAACCTGTCGTAGCCGAAGACGTCCGCCTTCAGGCTCGTGATGTCGGCGAACGCGTCGACCAGGGCGCGCATCGTGGAGTTCGCCATCAGGTCCGGCGGCAGCCGGTCCGCCAACGGACCGGCGGCGAGCCGTGCGGACAGGTCGGCGGCCACGGTGTGCCGCCGCATCTCGACGAAGTCGACGGGGTCGGGCACCCTGCCCAGGGCGTTGCAGTGCACCTCCCACAGCAGGGAGTCGAAGTAGTCGAACAGCGACGCCTTGTCCCGCGCGTCGAGCGGGGCCCGCGTGAGCAGATCCGCGAGACCCCGCTCGACGACGGTCCACGTGGCCGGGGAGGGGTTGTCCACAATGGATTTCAGGCGGGCGACGAACGCCTTGGCACCGGCGAGGTCGCGGCTGCGGAAGAACCCGTCGTAGAAGAGGTCCGCCACGTACCAGGCCCACACGTGCATGTCGCTGATCCGGACCAGCGCGTCCAGGCCGAGCGCCGGGTGGGCCAGCGGGGTGAACGACCCGAAGTCCGACTGGTCGTAGTACTCCTCGGTCCAGAGCTGCCCGTCGAGCATGCCCATGTCCCGCGCCCACTGCCTGCTGTGCTGCCGGACGCGGTCGACGTGCGGGGAGAGCCGTGCGGCGAAGGGCATGTCGAAGGCGGGGATCTCAACCACGGGCCACCCCCGGCCAGGCCGCGGACGTGCCCAGGCCGGTCGGCCCGCGCAGGATCGTGCGGAAGAAGGCGCTGTTGCCCGTCCCGCCGCCCTCGACCTTGGTGTAGCGGCCGGCGTGCAGGTGCCACTCGTGCCCGCCGGACTGCCAGTCCTGGAGCCCCTTGACGTACTTGAGCACGCGCGCCTGCTCCTGCGGGCCGAGCGCGGTGTGGGCGAACAGCTGCGGCAGCTCGGTGAACACGGTGTTCTCGAACTGGTGCAGGCGCGAGGTCAGCAGCCTGTTCACGGCCTCGACCGCGGTCTGCGTGTCGTGGCCGAAGAACTTCTCGAACACGAGCACCCCGTTGGAGTTCTCGCCCTCCCGCAGCACCTCCCGCTCGTACGAGAAGATGTCGTTGCGCAGGTGGATCGCGTCGGAGAACGTGTCGGAGAGGACCCGCAGCGGGCGGGTGCCCGCGACGGACGCGGGCACCTCCGCGGCCTCGGACAGCTCCACCAGGTTCGCCGACCAGGGCGCGCCGCCGACCTTGCGGCGCATCTCGATGTACTCGATCGGGTTGGCGACCGTGCCGCTCTCGATGTTCTTGACCTCCCACATGCACTCGAGCAGCAGGTTGTGGGTGCTCGTGGTGAACCGGCGCCGCCAGTCCTGCGACATCAGCGGGATCGTCCGCTGCCACAGGTCGACGAGACCGCGTTCGGTCGGGTTCTGCGGCTCCGGCCACGGGTCCGTGCCGTTGAGAGGCATGAACGCCGGCAGCCGGTCGAGGTAGGCCTTGGCCCCCGCCACGTCCTTGGTCTGCTTGAACTCCGCGAAGAACTCGTCGTCGAAGTAGAAGACCCAGACGTACCAGTCGGTGATGAGGTCGAGGACGTCCGCGGGCGCGTCCGGGTGGGTCCACGCGCACATGAACCCGTAGTCGTCGCCCGCGAGGACCTCCTCGGTCCACACCCCGGTGTCGAGCATCCCCATGTCCCGCGCCCACTGCGTCGAGTGGGCGCGGGCGCGGTCGAGGTGCGGGTTCATCCGCGCCGGGTGCGGCACGTAGAACTCCGGCATGGTGAAGGAGGACAAGGCTCCTAGCCCTCGCGGCCGAGCTCGACGTGCTCCAGCACGCCGATCGCGTCCGGCACCATGATGGCGGCCGAGTAGTAGGCGCTGACCAGGTAGTTGATGATCGCCTGGTCGTTGACGCCCATGAACCGCACCGACAGGCCCGGCTGGTACTCGTCGGGGATGCCGGTCTGGTGCAGGCCGATGACGCCCTGGTTCTGCTCGCCGGTGCGGATCAGCATCACCGACGACGTGCGGGTGTCCGAGATCGGGATCTTGTTGCACGGCAGCACGGGGATGCCGCGCCACGCCGGCACCTGCTGGCCGTTGAAGTCGATGTGCTGCGGGTAGAGACCGCGCTTGTTGAGCTCGCGGCCGAACGCGGCGATCGTGCGCGGGTGGGCGACGAAGTAGCCGGGGTCCTTCCACACGATCGACAGCAGCTCGTCGAAGTCGTCCGGGGTGGGCGGGCCGGAGCGGGTGTGGATGCGCTGCTTGAGGTCCGCGTTGTGCAGCAGGCCGAACGACCGGTTGTTGACGATCTCGTGCTCCTGGCGTTCGCGCAGGGCCTCGATCGTGAGCCGCAGCTGCTGCTCGACCTGGTCCATCGGGTGGTTGTAGAGGTCCGCGACGCGGGTGTGGACCTGGAGCACGGTCTGCGCGACGCTCAGCTCGTACTCGCGCGGCGTGAGCTCGTAGTCGACGAACGTGCCGGGCAGCACGGGCTCGCCGTCGTGGCCGGCGGCCAGGTCGATCTCGGCCTCGCCGTGCTCGTCCTGCGGCTTGTTGCGGCTGTTGAGCGTGTGCTGGATGTGCGCGCGCAGGCCGCCCGCCTCGCCGTTGAGGGACTGGAAGTCCTCCCAGGACAGCGTGAGGACGGTGACCGGCGTGACGGCCTTGGCGGTGTACTCCCACTCGCCCTGCGGCCCGGCGAGGACGGTCTCGCCGAAGTACTGGCCGTCGGCCAGGTTGCCGAGCACGGTCTCGCCGCCGTACTCGCCGGTGCCGACCTTGTCGACCTTGCCGTGCGCGATGAGGACGACCTGGTCCTTCGGGCGGCCCTTCTCGACGATGACGTCGCCGATGCCGTACTCGCGCTGCGTGAAGCGGCCGGCGAGCGCGGAGAGGACGGCCTCGTCGTCGAAGCCCTTGAGCAGCGACAGCTCGGTGAGCTCCATCGGCACGACGCGGACCTCGGCGCCGATGTTCGTGAACGAGACGCGGCCGTCGCCCAGGGTGTAGGTGAGGCGGCGGTTGACGCGGTACGCACCACCCGCGGCCTGGACCCAGGGGAGCACCTTGAGCAGCCAGCGCGAGGTGATTCCCTGCATCTGGGGCACGGACTTCGTGGTCGTGGCCAGATTACGAGCGGCGGCCGTACCCAAGCTCAGCTGCTGACGGCCCTCGTTGAGGTCAGAATCCGTCACGGTCACAACCCACACCTACCTGTCTCAATGCGCTAATGGACCAATCCGACGAGCCGGAATGGACGTTAGTTCGCGCAATTGAGAACTGTGAAGGGGCCAAGAAGGCGACATTCGGGTGGGTGGTTTACGCCTCTTGCTGCTACTTAGCGTGCAACTTCTGCCGTAGTCGCCCGCCCTCGGGCTCCCAGGTGAGTGATCGTGCACTATTCACTGAATTCGAGAATAGGCCACTCGTTTGGCCCAGTAAGATCACTCTTTGGTGCGAAATTGGAGAGTGTGCATCGGTGCTATACGGCACCACTTCGAGTGGACTTGAATCCACTCGAAGTGGTGTGCGCGAAAACTGCCGCATTGCCCGCCGTGTCGTGCGGGGGCGACGTCCGGATTTTGTGCCGACGCCTATTCGTGCTATTACGCTTCGCGGGAGTCCAGGAAAGACTCGAGCTGGGTGACGACGAACTCGTGGTCGTCGGCCTGGGGCAGGCCCGAGACGCCGACGGTGCCGACCGGGCCGGTGCCGCAGAGGATCACGGGGAAGACGCCGCCGTGCGCCGCGTACAGCGCCGGGTCGAGGTGGGTCTCGTCCTCGAACGCGCCGCCCTTCTCTCGGAACGTGGTGCCGACGTAGAACGAGCTGTGGCCGAACCGTTCGACGACGCGGGCCTTGCGCTCGAGCCAGCTGTCGTTGTCCGGCGAGGTGCCGGGCAGCGACGCGTGGAAGAGCCGGTGCCCGTTGCGCCGCACGGAGATCGCGATCGGCAGGCCCTGTGCGCGGGCGGCGTCGAGCAGGTGCAGGCCGAGCTCGATCGCGACGTCGTTGCCGAAGCGCGTGAACTGGAGCCGCCGTTCCTGGGCGAGCAGCTCCTCGCTGGTCGGACTCACAGCTCCACCACCCTGTTCTCGCGTGCGGACGTGAACGCGGCCTCGATGACGCGCAGGGCGTCGACGGCACCGGCGGGGTCGACGGGCACGCGCCCGGCCCGCAGCTCGGCGTAGAAGTTCTGGTAGGCGCCGGGTTCGACGGCGATCTCGGTCGTGTCGCCGAGGACGCCGAGCCGGCCGGTGCGGTCCTCGTGGCCCCAGCCGTAGCCGGTGGGGCGGTGGCCCGCGGCGAGCGCGTCCTCCTGCCCGTCGAGGCCGTCGACCTCGAACGCGCCCTCGCTGCCGAGCACGCGGAACCGGGGTCCGTGGTTCGCCGCGTGCGCGTTGGCCCACAGGTGGGAACGGACGCCGTTCGCGTGCGTCAGCGCCACGAACACGTCGTCGTCGACCTGTGCGCCCGGCCGGCGCCGGTCGAGCTCGGCGTAGACGGTCCTGACCGGACCGAAGAGCTGGAGCGCCTGGTCGACGAGGTGCGCGCCGAGGTCGTACAGCAGGCCGCCGGCCTCCCGCGGGTCGCCGAGCTCGCGCCAGTTGTCCCAGATCTCCGGGATCCAGCGCTCGAACCGGGACTCGAACCGCCGGACCTCGCCGAGCTTGCCGAGGACCTCGCGGACGGTGAGGAAGTCGCTGTCCCAGCGCCGGTTCTGGAACACCGTGAGCAGCACCCCGGCGGCCTCCGCCGCGGCCACCAGCTCCTCGGCCTCGGCGGAGGTCGGCGCGAACGGCTTGTCGACGACCACCGCGACGCCCTTGGCGATCGCCCGCTTCGCGTGCTCGACGTGCGTGCGGTTCGGCGTGGCGACGACGACCAGGTCGAGGTCCAGGGCGAACAGCTCGTCCGCGGTGACGATCGCCGCGTCCGGGTGCTCGGCACGGGCCTGCGCCCGCCGCTCCGGGTTCGCCGTCACGATCGCGACGAGGTCCATGGCCGCTGTGGAGGCGATGAGCGGGGCGTGGAAGACCCGTCCCGCGATGCCGTAGCCCAGAAGTCCGACTCTCATGCTTCCGATTAAAACAACGCTGTTGAATAATTGCGAGGGTGGACCTCACCTCACTGCGCTCGCACAACGACCGGACGGTCCTGCGACTGGTCCGCTCCGGTGCGCTGAGCAGGGCTTCCATCGCGGCGGAGGCCGGGCTGACGCCGCAGGCCGTGTCGAAGATCGTGGCCAGGCTCATGGCCGCGGGCCTGGTCGAGGAGACCGGCGCGGTGCGGGACGGGGGCCGCGGCAAACCGCGGATGGCGCTGCAGCTCGCCCCGGGCGGTGCCTGCGCCTACGGGGCCTACGTCGACCGCGACGAGCTGCGCGTCGTCGAGCTCGACCTGACCGGGGAGGTGGTGTCGTCCACCGTCGTGCCGCTCGCGCCGATGTTCACCCCGGACGACGTGCTGGCCGAGCTGGAACCGCTGGTGCCGGCCGGGGAGAAGGTGCTCGGGCTCGGCATCGCGATCGCCGGCCCGCTCGACTTCCCCGCGGGCGTCGTGTCCCCGAACGGCCTGCCCGGCTGGAGCGCGGTGCCGTTGCGGGCGCTGGCGGAGGAACGGCTCGGGCTCCCGGTCGTGGTCGACAAGGACACCAACGCCGCCGTGCTCGCCGAGGCGTGGCGCCGCCCGCTGGAGGACGCCGCGCTGGTGTTCGTCGGTACGGGCCTGGGCGCCGGGCTGCTGCTCGGGGGAGAGGTCCACCGGGGAGTGCGGTCGGGCGCCGGGGAGTTCGGGCACATGACGATCCAGCTCGACGGCCCGCTGTGCGTGTGCGGACGGCGCGGGTGCGTCGAGGCGGTGCACGCGGCGGCCACCGGGGCGGAGGCGGCGCGGGTGCTGGCCGTCGCGGTGACGAACCTGGTGCAGCTGCTGGACGTCGGCCAGATCGTCCTCAGTGGACGGAAGGTGCTGGAGTCGCCGGAGCTGTACCTGCGGGCGATGCCGGACGTGCCCGTGAGCGTCACGTCGGCGGGGCCGGACCTGGTGCCGGTGGGCGCGGGGCTGCTGGTCCTGGGAGAGCTGTTCTAGCATCGGCGGTGTGGACGTCGAGCACGTCGTCGGTCTGCCCCACCCGCGGCTGAGACCGTTCGTGACGCGGTACTCCGGGTATCGGATGCGGACCGAGCCCGGCATCCACCGCGGCCTGCCGTCGCGGTCGCTCACGCTCGTCGTGACGCTGGACGGCACCGTCGACCTCGCCGATGGCCGGTTCGCCGCGCTGTGCGGCGGCCTGCACGACGAGGCCGTGATCATCACGCACGACGGGTTCCAGCACGGCGTCCAGTGCGACCTCACGCCACTGGGGATGCGCGCGTTCTTCGGCATGCCCGCCGGTCAGCTCTCCGGCGTGACGGTGGGGCTGGACGCGCTCGACGCGCCCGCCGGTGAGCTGCGGGAGCGGTTGCGGGAAGCCGCGACGTGGACCGACCGGTTCGCGTTGATGGACCTCGTGCTGGGCCGTCTGGTGCGGCCGGTCCGGCAGCAGGCCGAGGTGGCGTGGGCGTGGCAACGGCTCGCGGCCGGGGTGCCGGTGGGCGAGATCGCCGCCGAGGTCGGGTGGTCCCGCCAGCACCTGAGCGCGCGGTTCGCGGCGGAGTACGGGCTGACGCCGAAGGTCGCGGCCAGGGTGATGAGGTTCGAGCGGGCAAACCGGATGCTGCGCGGCGAGCGGCGCCCGGCGCTGACCGAGGTGGCCGCCGCGTGCGGCTACACCGACCAGGCGCACTTCAACCGCGACTGGCGCGCGCTGTGCGGGGCGACCCCGACCGAGTGGATGGCGGCCGAGCTTCCATTCGTACAAGGCGGCGCGGGCTCCTGAGGCGCAAGGTGGTCGCATGACTCCCGCACCCACCTGCTGGCCGACCCTGTCCTATCAGGACGCCCCGGCCGCGATCCGTTTCCTGGTCGAGGCCTTCGGCTTCTCCGAACACCTCGTCGTGCCCGGTGAGGCCGACGGCGAGGTCGTGCACTGCGAACTGGTCTGGCCGGAGGGCGGCGGCGTGATGCTGGGGTCCGTCGTCCGCTCCGTCGGCGAGGTCGAGGCGACCGGGGCCGGCGCCGGGTCCGTCTACGTGGTGACCGACCGGCCGGACGAGATCCACGCGCGGGCGCTGGCCCGGGGTGCCGTCGAGGTCCGCGGGCTGCGCGACGAGGACTACGGGTCGCGCGGCTTCACCGTCGCCGACCCGGAGGGCAACCGGTGGAGCTTCGGGACCTACCGCGGGGCATGACTTCGGCCGAACGGCGCCACCGCTTGGTCGCTTCGGCGTAACCGGGCGGTGACTCGTTCGTTGTGATCACCGGCGGCACCCGCCCGTCGAGCGCGAGACGGACTGGACGCGGCGTCTCGCGAACCGGGCGGGTGCCGTCATTTTCGGTGGCCGCCCGGTGCCGCCTGTGGTGCGATCCGTGGCCATGGGGACTTTCGAGGAACTGGTGGCCGAGGGGGCCGCGGTGCCGCTGGAGGGCTGGGACTTCTCCTGGTTCGAGGGCAGGGCCACCGAGGAACGCCCGCCGTGGGGCTACGCGTCGCTGATCGCGGGGAAGCTCGCGGCCGTGGAGTCCGCTCTGGACCTGCAGACCGGCGGCGGAGAGGTGACGGCGTCCGCGCCGGTCAAGCCGCCGCTGCTCGCGGTCACCGAGTCGTGGCCGCCCAACGCCGCCGTGGCGGTGCGGAACCTGCCGGACGCGCTCGTCGTGCGGGTGCCGGACGAGGGGCCGCTGCCGTTCCACGACTCGATGTTCGATCTGGTGATCAGCCGGCACCCCGTCGTGACGCCGTGGGACGAGGTCGCGCGGGTGCTCAAGCCCGGCGGGACCTACTTCTCGCAGCAGATCGGCGAGGGCACGAACCGAGAGCTGACGGAGTTCATGATGGGCCCGCAGCCGGTGGGCGGCGCGCGCAGCACGGAGCGGGCACGGGCGGAGGCCGAGGCGGCCGGGCTGGAGGTGCTGCGGCTCGAACCCGCGGCGCTGAAGGTGGCGTTCTTCGACGTCGGTGCCGTCGTGCACTTCCTGCGCAAGGTGTTGTGGACCGTGCCCGGCTTCACCGTCGAGCGGTACCGGGACCGGCTCCTGGACATGCACGAGCACATCCAGGAGCACGGTGAGTTCGTCTGCACCTCGACCAGGTTCCTGGTGGAGGCCGGGAAGCCGTGACGGTCAGTTGCGGTGGAGCCGCCGGGCCAGGATCACCTTGTACAGGTCGACGTCCTGCTGGGTGATCGTCTTCAGCCAGCCCTGCTTGCGCAGGTCCTGGACGTCGTCGACCAGCTGCGTCCCGATCCAGCCCGACTCGGCCGTGTACCGCTCCTGGACGGTGTGCCCGTCGGGACGCGTCCAAATCCTGGCGATCTCGCGCGCGTCCTCGACGGACTCCTTGTCCTCGGACAGCCAGGCGAAGTACTGGAAGCTCATCGGCGTCAACGCGGCTGACGTTCGCGGCGGATGGTGACGCGCTTGCCCTTGATCGTGGCGTCGCGCAGCTGCTCGATCACGTCGTTCGCGGCCGGACCGGGCACCTCCACCAGCGAGAACCGGTCGGCGATCTCGATCGCGCCGATGTCGCGGCCCTTCAGGCTCGTCTCACCGGTGATCGCGCCGACGATGTCCTGCGGGCGGATGCCGGACGACCGGCCCGCGCCCAGGAACAGCCTCGTCATGCCCTCGGACGGGCCGCGGCGCTCGCGACGGGGACCCGCCGGGGCACCGTCGCGGCGCGGACGGTCCTCGCGCGGGCGCACCTCCGGGATCTCCTCCTCGTCGGCGGCGGCACCGGAGGCCTCGTGGGCGAGCTTGACGGCGGCCAGCGCGATGTCCATGACGTCGAACTCGTCGGCCAGCGTCTCGACGACGACGCGGAACCGCGACAGGTCGTCCTCCATCAGCGACTCGTGCAGCGACGAGCGGGTCAGCTCCAGCTGCCGCGCGCGCAGGTCGGCGACGGTGGGGACCTTCTCCATCGGGATCTTGGTCTTGGTGACGCGCTCGATCGTCTTGAGCATCGAGTTCTCGCGCGGCTCGACCAGCGTGATCGCGACGCCCTCGCGGCCTGCGCGGCCGACGCGGCCGATGCGGTGCGTGTACGCCTCGGGGGCGGACGGCACGTTGTAGTTGACGACGTGCGTGAGCTGCTCGATGTCGAGACCGCGCGCGGCGACGTCGGTCGCCACCAGCAGGTCCGCCGTGCCGCCGCGCAGGCGGGACATCACGCGGTCGCGCTGCTCCTGGCTGATGCCGCCGTGCAGCGACTCGGCGCGGTAGCCGCGGCCGTTGAGCGTCTCGGTGAGCTGGTCGACCTCGTCGCGCGTGCGGCAGAAGACGACGGCGGCGGTCGGCGCCTCGACGTCGAGCACGCGGCCGAGCGCGGCCGGCTTGTGCTCGCGGCGCACCAGGTACGCGGTCTGCCGGACGCGCGGCGCCTCACCGGGCTCGGTCTTCTCGCGCTCGATCTGGATGAGCACGGGGGTGCGCAGGTGGCTCTTGGCCATGCGGTCGATGCGCGGCGGCATCGTGGCCGAGAACAGCACGGTCTGCCGTTCGGCCGGGGTCTCGGTGAGGATCGCGTCGATGTCCTCCGCGAAGCCCATGTCGAGCATCTCGTCGGCCTCGTCGAGCACGACGACCCTCAGGTCGCCGAGCTGCAACGTGCCGCGCTGGAGGTGGTCGATCGCGCGGCCCGGGGTGGCGACCACCACGTCGACGCCGCGGGACAGCTCGCGCAGCTGGCGCCCGATCGGCTGGCCGCCGTAGATCGGGAGCACCCGCGTGCCCATGTGCCGGCCGTAGCGGTGCACCGCCTCCGACACCTGCACCGCCAGTTCGCGGGTGGGGGCGAGCACGAGCGCGAGGGGCTTCTCGCCCTTGCCGATCCGGTCGGCGATGCGTTCGAGCAGCGGCAGGGCGAACGCCGCCGTCTTGCCCGTGCCCGTGGCGGCCTGCCCGAGCAGGTCGTTGCCCGCGAGCAGCGGCGGAATCGCTTCGCTCTGGATCGGCGTCGGCTCCTCGTAGCCCAGCGTGGTGAGTGCGTTGAGGATGTCGGGCCGCAGCCCCAGGTCGGCGAAACCGTTGTCGGCGGTGGTCATGGCGAACATCTTCCCCCACCGCCCGACATGCCACTCACCCAGACCACGTACACGGCCCTCTCGCGGGCGATCCGTGTCTATCGGGCGGACGGGTGAAAGCGCCGGACGTCGTGTAACGCGCCGTGAGATCGGGCCGGTCGTGCCGGGATGGTCCGAACAGCCGTGCTCGTTCTCACATTTCTGCTCCCCTCAACAGGTCCCGCGGCGGACCGGTTCGCGGAAACCGGTTTCCGCGACGCGTGGGCCACAGGCGGTCCGGATCTTCTTCGCTTTCGCCGCAACGTTTTCGCACCGAGCGGAACTTGGGCCGGCCGGGTGGAGAAGAGTCTCACGGCTGCCGCGGCGCCTCGACCGTCGTGAGCGCGTCGGCCTCCGCCAGGTAGAGGCGGCCGAGGTCGATGAGCAACGTGCCGAGCTCCCGGTAGTGCTCGGCGCGTTCCACATCGGGAACCAGGCCGCACGTGCGCAGCATGTTCCGCGCGAGCACCTCGCCGAACTGTGGATAAGTCTTCACCACCTCCCGCGAAAGTCGTTGCAGGGATATCCGGAGGAGGTCCTCCGTCAGGATTTCCGCGGCCACGGCAGAATCCCCTCTCTCTCGCGCCAGATGCCGTCGCAGTCCCGGCACGTCGGCCACACGTTCTTGTCCCGCCACAGGCTGACCTGCCGCGGGATGAAGGGATCACCGCACAGCGTCTCCACGAGCTGCTCCCCGGCCAGCTCGTCGGGGATGGCGTGACGCTGCCCCTCCTGGGGCGCCCATCGAAACTTCACGGTTTCCATTTTGTTGCTTGGAGCCCGGCCAATCCACCTCGGCCGGTGTTTCCGGGGCGATTCACCCGGAGTGATGCAGGAATGGCCGTTCAATGCGCGGCGCATTGTCGAGAGATTGCCGTGCGCGCGTTGTTAGATAACGGCCGTGTGTCTTTATCGGAGCGCGGAAATCGGTGAACAAGCCCGCTGGGGGAGCGGGTCGCCCGGTCGTTACCATCCGAACCATGACCATGCCCGCAGCGATCGATGCCGTCAGAGAAGCGTTCATCGGGCTCACCGCGGGCGAGTTCGACCTGCCGCCGCGCCACGCCTTCAGCGACAGCCGGTCCCTCGTGA
This sequence comes from Lentzea sp., assembly GCF_036380075.1. NCBI lineage: Bacteria > Bacillati > Actinomycetota > Actinomycetes > Pseudonocardiales > Pseudonocardiaceae > Lentzea > Lentzea sp. Next base: position 33,622 of record NZ_DASVFL010000323.1, read on the forward strand.
TGGCGGTGCACCACCGGCCCACGGGGTCGACGGCGGTCAAGGTGGTCAGCATCGAGGTCGAGCGGGACCCCGTCATCGCCGGCACGGTCGTCTTCTCGCACCCGGACGGGCAGTTCGTCACGGACGCGGTGCCGCTCACGACGCTGCGGACCGGTGCGGTGGTCGGGGTGGCGACGGACCTGCTGGCCGAGGAGGACGCCTCGCACCTCGCGCTGCTGGGGGCCGGGGCGCAGGCGGCGGACCAGGTGCGGGCAGTGCACTCGGTGCGGCCGTTGAAGAAGCTCGTCGTGTTCAACCGGAACGCGAAGAAGGCCGAGGCGTTGCTGGAGGGGCTCCGCGACGAGCTGCCGGACACGGTCATGGACGTGGCGGCCGGCGCCGAGGAGGCCGTGGAGAGCGCGGACGTCGTGTGTTGCGCGACGGCGTCCACGGTGCCGTTGTTCTCGTGCGCCGCGCTCAAGGAACGGGTGCACGTCAACGCGATCGGGTCGTACCGGCCGGTGATGCGGGAGCTGCCGCAGGAGCTGCTGGCGACCGCGGAGGTCGTGGTGGTGGACCAGGTCGAGGCCGCGCTCAGCGAGGCGGGGGAGATCATCCGGGCGGTGAACTCCGGCGTGCTGCGGCTGGAGGCGCTGGTCGAGCTCGGTGCGGCGCTGGGGAACCCGCCGCTGCGGCAGGGGCGCACGGTGTTCAAGTCGGTGGGCGTGGCGGTGCAGGACTGGGCGGTCGCACGGCTGCTGGCATGAGAAAACGCCGGCCACGATCCCCCGGAGGGGTTCGTGGCCGGCGTTCTCGTCAAGCGGGGTGAGGCAGGGACCTCAGACCCGCCACTTCTGGCTGGCGACGCCGAGGCATTGCCAGATGTGCGTCTTCGTGCCGTCCGCCGAGGAACCTCCCACGGTGTCCAGGCACTTGTTCGCCTGTGGGTTCACGATGTCCTGGGCCCCGCTCACGGCCCACTGCTGAGCAGCGGTCCCGTTGCAGTCCCAGAGCTGCACCACCGTGCCGTTCGCCGTGCCGCTTCCGCTGACGTCGAGGCACTTGCCCAGCGCGCGGATCGTGCCGTCACCGGGACGGCTCCACTTCTGGGCGGCGTTGCCGTTGCAGCCGACGACCTGGACCGGCGTGCCGTTGGCGGTGTTCGCCCACGCCACGTCGAGGCACTTGTCACCGACGCCGCGGATCTCCGAACCACCACCGCTCGGGGGAGGGGTGGTGCTGTCGTTGGAGACGCGCACCCAGTCGATCACGAGCTGCTGAGGGAACGTCGTGCTGGCGTTGGGGTATCCCGGCCACTCACCACCGACCGCGAGGTTGATGATGATGAAGAACGGCTTGTTGAACACCCACGGGTTGCCGTTGACGTCCGTCGGCGTGTTGCGGGCGTAGACGTTGCCGTCCACCGACCACGTGATCTCGCCCGGCTTCCAGTCAACCGCGAAGTTGTGGAACCCGTCCGAGAAGTTCGGGCCGTTGTAGGCGTGGGACTTGCCGCCGGAACCGGAGTAACCGGGACCGTGGATCGTGCCGTACACGGTGTTCGTCTGGTGTCCCAGGAACTCCATGATGTCGATCTCGCCGGAGCCCGGCCACGGGTTGCCGCTGTTGATGTCGGCACCCAGCATCCAGAACGCGGGCCAGATGCCCTGTCCGCGCGGCATCTTCATGCGCGCTTCGAACCGGCCGTAGGTCTGGGTGAACTTGCCCGCGGTGTTGATGCGGGCAGAGGTGTACTCACACCGGCCGTACCAGCAGTTGTAGTTGCCGGGGTTCTCGCGCTTGGCGGTGATGACCAGGTTGCCCTGGCCGTCGTGCACCGCGTTCGAGGTGCCCGCCTGGTACCACTGCGACTCTCGGTTGTTGCCGTTGTTGTTCCCGACTTCCATTTGCCACTTGCTGCCGTCGACACCGGTGCCGGCGGGAGCGTTGAACTCGTCGGCCCAGGTCACCGCCGCGTTGGCAGGGGGAGCTTGGCTGGTGGTGGCGACGGTGATCCCCGCAGCGACCATGAAGGCGGCGGCGAGGGCCGTCCCGATGCGTCGAAGCATCGAACCGACCTTTCCGGGTGTTTAGTTGTTGCGCCCAGTGGTTCAGAAGTGTTGCCACGCCGTGACCCACGGTCAACGTGTAAAGGTTTTCATCTTTTTGTCATATGAGAGCGCTCTCAAGCGATCTAGGTACTGACCAGCGAATTCAGCAGGAAGTAGCACGGTTTGCGGTCGAAAACGCCATAACACAGGTTCAGACCACTGTCGGCGCGCCGGGTTCGTGCAGGCCGTGGTGGCGGGCCGCCTTGACTCGGTGAGCTAATGACGTTAGCTTTTGAGCTATGGCTGTTCGCATACGTCTCACCACCGCCAAGGTCGTCGACGCGGCCCTCGAGCTGCTCGACGAGCACGGCGCGGAAGGGCTGACGCTCGCCGCCGTCGCGGCGCGCACCGGTGTCGCCACGCCGTCGCTCTACAAGCACGTCGCGAGCCTGGGCGAGCTGCGCGGGCACGTCGGCCTGCGGGTGCTGGAGCAGATGACCGACCGGTTCACCGACGCGATCCTCGGGCTGTCGGGCGACGAGGCGGTGCGGGCGCTGATGCACGCCTACCGGGCGTACGTCGCGCAGTACCCGAAGCGCTACTCGGTCGCGCCGATGGACCCGTTGCACGACGACCTCCAGCGCGCCGCCGGCGCGAAGCTCATGGAGGTCCTGTACGCGGCGTTGCGCGGCTACGGCCTGGAGGGCTCGGAGGCGGTGCATGCCACGCGACGACTCCGGGTGCTCGCGCACGGCTTCGCGTCGATCGAGTCCAGCGGCGGCTTCGGGCTGCCCGAGGGCCTCGACGAGACGTACGACCAGCTGATCCGGATGTATCTCGACGATCTCAGGGGGAAATCGTGAAGTGGACGCTCACCGCGGCCGGGGTGCTGTTCCTGCTCTACCCGGCGGTCAGACCGTGGGAGGACGAGACGACCGCGGCGGGCGCCGCCGCCGCGATGGGGTCGCAGGCGTGGGTGCTGTCGCACCTGTTCGCCATGATCGGCTTCATCCTCGTGCCGATCGCGCTGCTGGAGGTGCACCGCACCGCCGCGATCACGTTCTGGGTCGGCGCCGGCCTGACGCTGCCCTACTACGGCGCCGAGGACTTCGGGCTGCACGAGCTCGCCGCGCAGCCGAACCTGCTGGAACTGGCGGAGGCGGTGCGGTACACCCCGTTCGCCGTCACGACCTTCGGCGTCGGGCTGGTGACGATGGGCGTTGCCGCCGTCGTGGCCGCGCTGAAGCTGCGCACGCTGCCGTCGATCCTGTTCGCGGCCGGGTTCGCGTTGTTCCTGCCGCAGTTCTTCCTGCCGCCTGTCGCGCGGATCGCCCACGGCGTGCTGCTCGCCGTCGGCTGCGTGTGGCTGGCGTGGGAGTCAGCGCGCAGTGAGGCGGAAGACCCGCAGCTCGCGGCCGCCTGACTGTTCGACGTAGTCCTGGAAAGCGGGCCAGGCCGCCACCATCTTGCGCCAGGCGGCCTCCCGCTCGGCCCCTTCGAGCAGCGTCGCGCGCACGTCGCGGACGTCGCCCTTCACGTTCACCCGGATGTCCGGGTTCTTGAGGATGTTCGCGGTCCACGCGGGGTGGTGCGGCTTGCCCCAGTTGGACCCGACCACGAGCATCGACTCGCCGTCGGCCACGTACTGGACCTGGTTCTCCCGTCGCTCACCGGACCTCGCCCCGGTGGTGATCAGCGTCAGACCGGTCTGCCCGCTGAACCCCACGAGCCCGATCCTGCCGCCGGTCAGCTTGTACAACAGGCGGTCGGTGCCGATCACGGCCTTCTGCTGCCACGACATTCAGAGAGCTCCCGTCGACCTCGCCGCGTGGACGGCGGCGGTTCTGTTGTGCACCCCCAGCTTGCGCATCGCGCCGCGGAGGTAGGCCTTGACGGTTTCGGTGCTCAACCCGAGCTCGGCGGCGATCTCCCGGTTGGACGCACCGACCGCGGCCAGGCGGAGCGTATCGAGTTCCCGCGGCGTCAGTCCCGTGGGGACGGCGACCGGGACCTCGCCGCCGAGGTCCTGGTGCACCTTGCGCAGGCGTTCGCGCAGCACCGGGTCGCGGACGAGCTTCGCGACCTCCGAGAGCTCGCGGAGTGCGGCCTGCGTGTGAAGAGAAGGCATGTCCAGGTCCCCTGCCAAGCCCTGCGCGATGGCACCGGCCGTTCTGATGGCCCGGTCGCCGACGGTCGTCTGTCCGCGCACGGCTCCGTAGAGGACGCCGTGCACCGTGCCGCGCACCATCACCGGGTAGGCGAACACCGAGGTCAGGCGTTCGTCCACGACGACCATCCGGTCGAACTCGTGGGTGATCGCGCGGGTCGAGGCGTAGTCGTTGACGCGCACCGCCGTGCCCATCGCGACCGCCGTGCCGCCCAGCCCGCGGCCGGTGCCGACGCGCAGGCCGTGCAACGAGCTGCCGTGCGTGCCGAGGAAGCTGCTCAGCACCAGACCGCCGGGCGTGACGGCACCGCCGAACACGACGGGCAGCCCGGTCGCTCGGCGGAGCACGTCCAGGCGTTGCGGCAGCAGCGCGTGGAAACGTTCTGGCAACACGCCCGCAGTCTCACCCACGTCCGCACCCTCGAAAAGGGGTACACCCCCGGACGGGGGTATACCGGCGGCCCCGCCCTCCTCACCCTCGGGGAATGTCCAGTCACGACACCTACCGCGCGGCCCGCGACCTGATGCTCACCGATCCCGAGCAGTTCGCCTGGCCGGACTTCGAGGGCGACAGCTTCAACTGGGCGCACGACTGGTTCGACGTCATCGCGCGGGGCAACGACACGACGGCGCTGCACCTCGTCGAGGAAGACGGGTCGGAGCGCGCCTACACGTTCGACGAGATGCGCCGGCGGTCGAACCGCGTCGCGCACTGGCTCGCGTCGCACGGCGTCGGCAGGGGCGACAGCGTGATGATCATGCTCGGCAACCAGGTCGAGCTGTGGGAGTCGATGCTCGCCGTCATGAAGCTCGGCGCGGTGATCATGCCGACCACGACCGCGCTCGGCCGCGCCGACCTCGCGGACCGGCTGCACCGCGGCTCCGTGCGGCACGTCATCGCCCGCGCGCAGGACGCGGAGAAGTTCGACAGCGGCCCGGTGCTGGTCGCGGTCGGCGGCACCGCGGAGGGCTGGCTGGACTACACCGACACCGGACGGGCGTCGGACGACCCGTTGCCGCACCCGGAGACGAAGGCCGGCGACCGGCTGCTGCTGTACTTCACCTCCGGCACCACCAGCCGCCCGAAGCTGGTCGAGCACACCCAGGTCTCGTACCCGGTCGGCCACGTCACGACCATGCGCTGGATCGGCGTCCGGCCCGGCGACGTGCACCTCAACATCAGCTCGCCCGGCTGGGCCAAGCACGCCTGGAGCTGCTTCTTCGCGCCGTGGATCGCCGAAGCGACGATCTTCGTCTACAACTACGCGCGGTTCGACGCTGCCGCGTTGCTCGGCCAGATCCGCGACAAGGGCGTCACGACGTTCTGCGCGCCGCCGACCGTGTGGCGGATGCTGATCAAGGCCGACCTCAGCGGCGGGCCAGGGTCGTTGCGCGAGGTCGTGGCGGCCGGTGAGCCGCTCAACCCCGAGGTCGTCGACCAGGTCCGGCAGCAGTGGGGCCTCACGCTGCGGGACGGCTTCGGGCAGACCGAGACCACGCTGTCGGTCGGCAACGTGCCCGGCGCGCCGGTGAAGCTCGGCTCGATGGGAACGCCGCTGCCGGGCGTGCCGGTCGTGCTGGTCGACCCGCTCACCGGCGAGCTCGCCGAGGAGGGCGAGATCTGCGTCGACCTGGGGCAGCGGCCGATGTCGCTGATGGTCGGCTACTTCGGCGACGAGGAGCGCAACGCCGAGGCGATGGCCGGCGGCTACTACCACACCGGCGACATCGCGAGCCGCGACGAGGACGGCTACCTCTTCTACATCGGGCGGACCGACGACGTGTTCAAGGCGTCGGACTACAAGATCTCGCCGTTCGAGCTGGAGAGCGTCCTGATCGAGCACCCGGCGGTCACCGAGGCCGCGGTCGTGCCGTCACCGGACCCGCTGCGGCTCGCCGTGCCCAAGGCGTACGTGGCGCTCAGCGCCGGGTGGGAGCCGGACCGCGAGACGGCGTTGCGGATCCTGCGGCACGCCCGCGAGCACCTGGCGCCGTTCCAGCGCATCCGGCGCCTGGAGTTCTACGAGCTGCCCAAGACCGTGTCCGGCAAGATCCGCCGCGTCGACCTCCGCACCCGCGAGGAGGAAGGTGTCGAACGGCCACAGGAGTGGCGGGACGACCAGTTCCCGGAGCTGCGCGGCTAACGTGAGGTGCCGCCGTCGACGACGACAGGAGCACCTCCATGCAGCGCACGCTTTCCGGACGTCCCGCCGTGATCACCGGAGCCGCGTCGGGGATCGGCCGCAGCCTCGCGCGGCGGCTGTCCCGGCACGGTTCGCCGCTGGCCATCGCGGACGTCGACGAGGCGGGCCTGGCGGAGACGGCGGCGTCGCTGGAGGGCCCGGTGCTCAGCCGGGTCCTCGACGTGCGCGACGCCGACGACGTGCGGCGGTTCGCGCGGGAGACGCGGGACTGGCTCTCGCTGCCGCTGGCCGCGGTGTTCAACAACGCGGGCGTCGCCACGCACACGACCGTGCTGAAGTCCGTGCCGGAGGACGACTCCTGGCTGTTCGACATCAACTTCTGGGGCGTCGTCAACGGCACGCGGGCCTTCCTGCCGCAGCTGGTCGAGCGCAACTACGGCGTCGTCGTGAACACGTCCAGCGTCTACGGGCTGCTCGGGATGCCGAAGCAGAGCGCCTACTGCGCCTCGAAGTTCGCCGTCCGCGGCTTCACCGACTCGCTGCGCCAGGAGCTGCGCGGCACCGGCGTCTCGGCGGTGACCGTGCACCCCGGCGGCATCAAGACCAACATCGTCCGCAACGGCCGCATGCACGCCGAGCTCGACGAGCAGGGGCGCTCGCTGGAGCAGATCGCGGCGGACTTCGACAAGGTCGCGCTGACCACGCCGGACAGGGCGGCCGAGATCATCCACCGCGGCGTCGAACGCGGCAGGGCGCGGATCCTCGTCGGGCCGGACGCGCACGTGTTCGACGCCCTCGCCCGCATCGCCCCAACCCGCTACTTCAGCGTGATGGCGCGCCTGTTCGAGCAGTGAGGCATGATCCACGCCATGGCTTCCCCGGAGGTGGTGCGGCGGACCGAGCAGTGGTTCGTCCGGCAGGGCGCGCCCACCATGATCGAGGGCTACGGCTTCCGGTCGCACGTGCTGCCGCGGATGATGCCCGCGCTGGCGTTCGTCGCCGTCGGCAGCCTGGCGTGGCTGGTGCTCCAGCAGTCGTCGGGGCTGTCGCGGTGGGTGCTGCTCGGGCTGATCGTCGCGGTGATGGTGGCTGCGTGGGTCGTGCTGTCGTTGTTCGTGCGGCGGATGCCGAACTTCTCGCCGCGCACCACCTTCCTCGTGCTGGTCGCGTACGCGGCGATGCCGGTGATCACGCCGTCGGTGCAGTACGCCATCGACAGCAAGGTGACCGCGCCCGCCACGGAGGAACAGCCCGACTCCGTGTGGGGCGCGCTGGTGCTGTTCGTCATCTTCTTCGGGCTGGCCTTCTGGGCGACGATGCTGGCCACCACCTACGGGCTGGGGTCGTTGACCCGCGGCGCCATCCGGCACGTGATCGCGGACCTGCGCAACAGCATGCAGCTGCTCGGCAGGGCGTTGCCGCCGATGCTGTTCGTGACGCTGTTCCTGTTCTTCACCGGTGAGCTGTGGCAGGCGATGAACCAGCTGCGGTGGCCGCGGGTGAGCCTCGTCGTGCTGCTGTTCGCCTCGATCACCGTGCTGGCCGCGGCGGCGAGGCTGCGCGACGAGATCGGCCGGGTCGAGCAGGACCTGCGGCCCGAGATCCTCAAGGGCGCGTGCCAGGGCACTCCGCTGTCCGATGTGGACATCGCGGAGCCGTTGCCGCCCAAGCGGTTGAACGGCAGGCAGCTGCGCAACCTGCTCGTGATGCTGGCGATCCGGCAGCTCGTGCAGGCCGCGGTGGTCGGGCTCGCGCTGTTCGCGTTCTTCGTGCTGCTGGGGCTGATCGTCGTCACGCCCGCGATCGCCGAGCAGTGGATCGGGGCGCCGCCGGTGGAGTCGCTGATCCCCGGCGTGCCGTCGGCGATGCTGCGCAACGCCACGCTGTTCGCCGCGTTCGGCAGCATGTACTTCTCGGTGATCTCGATGAGCGACGCCGAGCACCGGCGCCAGTTCTTCGCGCCCGTGCTGGAGAAGGTCGAGCGGACGCTGGAAGTCCGTGCGGTGTACCTGAACGTCAAAGAGCAGGTTCAGGCCTGAGCAGGACGTCCCTGCTGGGCGGCGCGCCGAACCGGCGGCGGTACTCGCGGCTGAACTGCGACGGGCTGTCGTAGCCGACGCGGTGGCTGACGCTCGTGACGTCCCGCGTGGTCGCGAGCAGCAGACGGGCCTCCTGCAGGCGGATCTGCTTCTGGAACTGGATCGGGCTCATCGCCGTGACGGCCTGGAAGTGGCGGTAGAACGCCGACTCGCTCATGCCCGCGATCCGCGCGACGTCCTCCACCTTGAACGACTCGGCGAAGTTCTCCCGGATCCAGCTCACCGCCTTCGCGATGTGGCTGAGGCTGCTGTCCCGCACGCCGAGCTGGTGGACGACGGCGCCCTGGTCGCCGGTCATCACCCGCCAGAGGATCTCCTGCTTGACCAGCGGCGCCAGCGCGCGGGCGTCGCGCGGCCGGTCGAGCAGGCGGGCGAGCCGGGTGACGGCGTCGAGCAGCTCCGGCGTGGCGTCGCTGACGGCGAGGCCCCGCGGCGTGCCCGCGGGCTTCGGGAGGTCGTTGCCCAGCAGCAGTTCCGCGACCTGCTGCGGGCGCAGGACCAGGCCGAGGCCGAGCGCGGGCTCGGACGGGCTGATGTCCACGTAGTTGCCGGTGATCGGCATGTCGATCGACGCGACCAGGTACTGGCCGGCGCGGTAGTCGTGGACGCGGTCGCCCAGCGCGATGCGTTTGCGGCCCTGGGCGACGAACGCGAGGATCGTGCCGGTCATGGCCGGCGCCGGTGGACCGCCGACCGTCGTCCTGGAGACCAGGACGTCGGGGATGGCCGTGGTCAGGTCGGGGCGGGCGTGCTTGGCGATCAGCGCGCGTAGTTCGTCCACGCCGCCGATCGTTCCCGCCGGTGGGACGATCAGGCAAGCTCGCCCGCGAACGTGAGCGCGTCCGCCAGGGGTTTGCGGCGCAGGTCCGGCACCTCGCAGTCGTCGGCGGGATAGCCGACGGGGAAGAGGACGTACGGCCGTTCGCCGGGCCGTCCCAGCAGGTCTCCGAGGAACGTCATGGGGTTCGGCGTGTGCGTCAGCGTGGCCAGGCCCATCGAGTGCAGCGCCGCGATGAGGAAACCGCACGCGATGCCGACGCTCTCGTTGGTGTAGTAAGTCTTCTGGCCGTTCTGCTGCTTCTGGGCGAACGCGACCACCAGCCACGGCGCGGTCTCCAGGAACTCCTTGGTCGCGTCGGTCTCCAGCCGCGCCAGCGCCGTGTGCCAGTCCGGGATCTCCCGCTCGTGGTAGAAGCGGCGTTCCTCCTCCTCGGCCGCCGCGCGGATGCGGCGCTTGAGGTCGCGGTCCCGCGTCGCGACGAACCGCCAGGGCTGCTGGTGCGCGCCGCTCGGGGCGGTGTTCGCGGCCCGCACGGCCAGCTCGATCGCCTGTGCCGGAACGGGATCGGACGAGAACCAGCGCACGGACCGGCGTGCGTCCAGCAGCCGGTGGAACGCCCGGCCGCGGTCGAGCGACTCCTCGACCGGCAGGCGCGGCGGTGTGTACGGGACGAACGGGTGGCGGTGCGGTCGTGTCACGGTCCGGACGATGCCCGGTCCCGGCTTGTTGGACCAGCTCAACTTTCTCAAGCCAGTCATAAGCTCGGCTCGTGAACCTGCCCAACGTGACCGTGCGGCAACTGGAGTACCTGATCGCGGTGGCGGAGACCGGGTCGCTGACGACCGCCGCGGTCCGGTGCCACGTGTCGCAGTCGGCGATCTCGCTGGCGTTGACCGAGCTGGAACGCGCGCTGGACCTCCGGCTCGTCGTCAGGTCGCCGCGCAGGGGCGCCGCTCTGACGGCGGCGGGCGCACAGGTGCTCGCGGACGCCCGCCGGGTCGTCGGCGCGATGGGCGACCTCGGCGCGGAGGCGCGCGGGCTCAGCCTGCGGGTCGGCGGCGTGCTGACGGTCGGCTGCTACGCGCCGATCGCGCCGTTCCACCTGCCGGCGGCGATCGCGACGTTCGAGCAGGCGCACCCGGACGTGTCCGTCCGGTTCGTCGAGGGCAGCCTGCCCGAGATCGCGGGGGACCTCGTCGCCGGGCGGTGCGAGATCGCGTTCCTCTACGACCAGGACCTGCTGCCCGGCATCGAGACGCGGACGCTCCACGACCAGGCGCCCCGCGTGCTGCTGCCCGGCGGCCACCGGTTGCGCCGCCGTCGCGCCGTCGCGCTGGCGGAGCTCGCCGCCGACCCGTTCGTGCTGCTCGACGTGGCACCGAGCGAGCGCTACTTCCGGGCGGTGTTCGCCGCCGCCGGGGTGGAGATGGTCGTCGCGCACCGGGCGCGCAGCTTCGAGCTGGCGCGGTCGCTGGTGGCGCGGGGGATCGGCTACTCGATCACCGTCCAGCAACCCGCGCTGGGCCGGTCGTACGAGGGGCTGGAGGTGGTCACCGTGCCGTTGCGCGACGAGGTGCCCACCACTCCCGTCGTGCTGGGCTGGGCGAGCGGACCGCTGACGCGCCGCGCGCAGGCGTTCGCCGAGCACTGTGCCGCGCTGTTCGGTCCCGGTCAGGCGGTCTGACAGAACAAGACATTCCCTTTCCGTTCTCGCGGAAATGCGGTGGTCGCGCGGGAGCGCTCTCACGAATTCCTCCGGAATCATCGCCGCAGGACGCCCCGGAAACGAGGTTCCCGGTTCACGAGCCGGGCTTCTGGCGGTATGGTCCAGACCAGAAGGCCGTCCGTTCGATACGGTTGTGGTTGAGCTGAACGGGCTCTGTGCAGGGGCAACGCAGAACGGAAGGCGCACCGCGTATCAATTGGCGGTCCGGGATTTCCGGTGTGATCCGAGCAGGGAAAGGGCACCGTCGAAGTGACGCGCGACAACACGCTCGACGCCGTTCGCCGTGCGCGGATCGAATTGATCCGCGACGGGCGGTGGAAAGAGGCGGACCTGCTCGCCGGTGAGGCGGTGGCCCGCGCGGTCACCGCGTCACCGGTTCCCGGACCGGACCCGGCGGACCTCGCCTACGTGCCGGGGTGCCCCGAGGCCGGCTGGTCCGTTCCCGGCGTGCTCGTGTTCCGGGCCGTCCAGGCGGCGAACCGCGGCACCGGACGAACGGAGGCGGCCGGCACCGCGCGGCACGTGCTCACGTGGGCGGAGTCGCTCGACGCCAGTGCGTTCTGGCAGGCGGTGACGGTGCTGGTCCACGCCGACGAGATCGCCCTGGCGCACCGGCACTGGACGTGCTCGGCCCACAGGTACGGCAGGGACGTCCACGACCTGCTCGGCGGGCGGATCCTGGTGCGCCGCGGCGACGCGCGCGCGGCGGTGCGCTTGCTGGACGGCGCACTCGGCCGGGGCGTTCGCCCGCGCCTGCGGGTCGTCGCCGCGGCGTGGCTGGCCCTGGCGCTCGTCGAGACCGGCGACCTGGCCAGGGCGCAGGCGGTGCTGGAGACCGAGCGTGCGACGGCGGAGCACCCGGACGCGGCGGAACTGCACTTCGCGCGGGGCCGGGTCCTGCTGGCCGGGGGACGGGACGCCGCGGCGCTGGAGGAGTTCCTCGACTGCGGGCGGCGCGCCGACCGGTTCGGTGTCGTCAACCCGGCGGTGCTGCCGTGGCGGTCGTCGGCGGCACTGGCGGCCGTCGGCGCGGGAGACCTCGTGCTGGCGCGGGTCTGCGCGGACAAGGACCTGGTCGCGGCACGGCGCTGGGGTGGACCGAGGGCGCTCGGGCTCGCCCTGCACGCCTCGGCGCTGGCACGCGGCGGTGACGACGTCCTGCTCGAGGAGGCGGTCACCTGCCTCGGGCGGGCCTCGGCCGGCGGCGAGGCGCTGCGGGCGCGCCACGACCTGGCGCAGCTCCTGCTTTCGCGAGGTGAGGTCGAACGGGCCCGCGGACACGTCCGTTGCCTGCGCGAGGAAGCTCTTTGTCCACAGTGGACCCGGATGGCGGACGAGCTGGCGCACCGGTTGCTGCGCAACGACGGCGAGTCGGCTCTCAGCGGTCAGCAGCGCAGGATCGCGGTGCTGGCCAGGGCGGGGAAGTCGAACCGGGAGATCGCCGCCGAGCTCGGGCTCACGTCGCGGACCGTCGAGTTCCACCTCACCACCGTCTACCGCAAGATGGGGGTGCGGGGGAGGCCGGGCCTGCGCCGGGCGTTCGTCCCCACGGCGTGAACGAGCTGTCCGAGCGCCGGCCCGGCGGTCCTGGCCACGAGTGCCCGGCGGCGGTCGCGGCGGGGCTGCTCGTCGCGGGGGAGAACTGGACCGGCGCCGTCGAAGCGGCCGAACGGGCCCTGGCGGCCGCTCTGTGCCGGAAGAACGCGCTGTGCGTGTCGCGTGCGCTGGCGACGCTCGTCTGCGCCGGTGAACTGGTCGCCGCGGACGCGCACAGCCTCGCCCTGCTCGAGGAGAGCACCGGCGAGGTGGCGGAGCGGGCGGCCCTCGCCCGCGCGGCCGTCGCCCGCCGCACCGGCGACCTGGCGAGGTGCTCCGCGCTGCTCACCGGACTGCGGCACGACGGCAGCACGGACGGGATCCGCCCGGTCGTGCTGCTCTGGACCGTCGAGGACCTCGTCACCCGAGGAGATCTCCACGCCGCGCAGGCCCTGCTGCCGGTCCACGACGGCGGGCACCCGCTGCTGGTCGCTGCTGAGGCGGTGCTGGCGATGGCGTCGGGACGCCCGCACGACGCCCTGACCGGTCACCTGGCGTGCGGGCGGGCGTTGACCGCGGCCGGTGTCGTGAACCCCGCGGTCCTGCCGTGGCGTTCCCGGGCGTCCCGCGCCGCGCTGGCCTGCGGTGACCGCGACCGAGCCGCACGGCTGGCGGCGGAGGAGCACGCGGCCGCGGCCCGGTGGGGCGAACCGGGGGTGTTGGGGGTGAGCCTGTCGGCGGTCGCGGGAGCGAGTCCGCCCGGCGGCGACGACCTCGCCGCCTGCGACCGCGCGATCCGCCTGCTGGAGATGGCGCACGCCAGGGTGGAGCTCGCGGAGGTCCTGTGCGACTACGGGGACCGCCTCACCGCGCACGGCAAGCAGGTGGCGGCACACGAGATCTACACGCGCGCACGTGCCACGGCCGTCGACGTCGGTGCCACGGCTCTCGTGCGCCGCGCGGACGAGGCGATCGGCGGTGTCGCCGCGTCCCGTGCGCCGGCGCTCACCCCGGCCGAGGCCGAGGTGGCCGAGCTCGTGCGGACCGGGCTGGGGAACAGGGAGATCGCGGCCCGGCTCGCGATGGCGACGCGGACCGTCGAGCTCCACCTGACCAGGGTCTACCGCAAGCTCGGGCTGGCCGGCCGGCGGGAGCTCCAGGTCACGAGGTGGTTCCCGGTCCGGGACGACCCCCGCTGAAACTTTGCGGTCTCACCGTGAAGCGCCGGCCGACTCCGCCGCGTGACCGTGGGAGCGGCTCCGGTGCGCCCGCACCGGTCTCGCAGGAGGGAGCCCGCACACATGGCCGCAAGATCACGTCGTTGGGTCACCGCTCTGTTCGCGCTCGTGTTCGCCCTCGCCGGCGTCACCGCACCGGTGGCGACCGCGGCGATCGACCACAAGGTCACCTTCGTCAACCGGACCGGCCAGACGATCTGGGTCGGCGCCACCGTCAACGCGGACGGCTCGCGCGCCCTGACCGGCCTGCCCACGATCGCGAACGGCCAGTCCGCGACCATCACCATCCCCGAGACGGCCTCGCCGGGCCACTGGCGCGGCAAGTTCTTCGCCAGGACGGGCTGCACGGGCACGTCCGGCCAGAACTTCCGCTGCGCCGTGGGCGACTGCGGCGTCTACGCCGACCGGTGCGTCCTCGGCGACCAGCCCGCCAGCCTCGCCGAGTTCAACTTCGACTCCCGCGACGGCCTCGCACCCTGGTACAACGTCAGCTACGTCAACGCGTTCTCCGTGCCGGTGATGATCAGCCCGGTCAACGCCGTGGTGCCACCGGGTTCCACGTCGTGCGGCACCGCCGGGTGCACCGAGAATCTGCTGCCGCTCTGCAACCCCGCCTACGTCAAGTACGGGGCCAACGGGCAGCGCGTCAACTGCGTCAACCCCAACCGCGACGCGCAGACGGACTACAGCAACACCATCAAGTCCCGGTGCCCCAAGGCCTACGCGTGGTCCAAGCAGGACACCGAGCCCGGCAACCAGACCGTGTTCCAGTGCGGCAACTGCACGGGCTTCACCGTCACGTTCAGCTCCGTCGCCTGAGAAAGGAAAACCGTGAAGCGCACAGCCAGAGCGCTCGGCGCCCTCGCGTCGGCCGCGGCGATCTCGGTGGTCTTCTCCGGCACCGCCTCCGCCGTCAGCGGCACCGCCAGCTACTACAACGACGCCGGCTACGGCGCGTGCGGCACGCAGATCAACGCGGCGACGCAGCTGCTCGTCGCGGCCCCCGCCGGCCTGTGGACGACACCCAACCCGAACAACGACCCCTTGTGCCGCAAGTCGATCCGGGTCACCCACAACGGCCGCACCATCACCGTTCCGATCAAGGACAAGTGTCCCAGCTGCCCGACCGACAAGATCGACCTCAGTCAGCCCGCGTTCGCGCAGCTGGCGAACACCTCGGTCGGGATCATCACCGTGACCTGGGAGATCGTCTGATCCCCGCGTCGCAGAAACCCCTGCACAGGAGCACAACGATGATCGCGTCACGCATTTCCCTGCTCACCGCGGTGACCCTGACCGCCGCCGCCGTTCTCGCACCCCCTGCCACGGCGGCCACGGTCCAGGAGGACGTCATCGCCCGCACGAACGCCGAACGGGCCAAGGCGGGCTGTCCCGCCCTGCGCCAGGACCCGGCGCTCGGCACGGCCGCGCAACGCCACTCGGAGGACATGACCGCGCGCAACTTCTTCAGCCACAACGGTTCCGACGGCAGCACCTTCGTCGTCCGGATGGAACGGGCGGGCTACACCCGCTGGACCAGGGCCGCCGAGAACATCGCGGCGGGCCAGCAGACCGCCGCCGACGTCGTGCGCACGTGGATGAACAGCGCGGGCCACCGCGCCAACATCCTCAACTGCGCCCTGCGCGACATCGGCGTCGGCTACCACTACCGGCAGGGCACCACCTACGGCCACTACTGGACGCAGGACTTCGGAACGCGCTGACCCGGTGCCGCGACGTGCCTGACAACGTTGTCAGGCACGTCGCGCGGGCGCCGCCCCGGATTCTGCGCCGCTCTCTCCCGCCCTGATACGTTGCCGGGTGGTCGGGTCGCTGAAGATCCAGCGCCCAGCGAGAAGGGTGGCGCGATGAGCTTGCTGCGCAGCTACGTGTCGGGGGGATGGCACACGCCGTCCGCGGAGGGCGCGCCGTTGCACGACGCCGTCACGGGCGAGGAGATCGCCCGGATCTCGTCCGCGGGCGTCGACATGGGCGCGGCGCTGCGGTACGGCCGCGAGGTCGGCGGGCCCGCGCTGCGCGAGCTCACGTTCCACCAGCGGGCACAGCTGCTCAAGGCGCTCGGGCTGTACCTCAAGGAGCACAAGGCCGAGCTGTACGCGCTGTCCGCGCGCTCCGGCGCCACGAAGTCCGACTCATGGATCGACATCGACGGCGGCTTCGGCGTCCTGCTCGGGTACGCGTCCAAGGCCAAGCGCGAGCTGCCGAACGACAAGGTGTTCGTCGACGGCGCGCTGGAGCCCCTCGGCCGCGGCGGCACGTTCGTCGGCCAGCACATCTGCACGCCGTTGCGCGGTGTCGCGGTGCAGATCAACGCCTACAACTTCCCCATGTGGGGGCCGCTGGAGAAGTTCGCGCCCGCGTTCATCGCCGGGGTGCCGTCGCTGATCAAGCCCGCGTCCCAGACCGCCTACGTGACCGAGAAGATGGTCGAGCTGATGCTCGCCTCCGGCCTGCTGCCCGAGGGGTCGCTGCAGCTGGTCTGCGGGTCCGCCGGCGACCTGCTCGACCACCTGACGCCGCAGGACCTCGTCGGGTTCACCGGGTCCGCGTCGACCGCCCAGCACCTGCGCACGCACCAGGCCGTGATCCGGTCGTCGGTGCGCTTCAACGCCGAGGCCGACTCGCTCAACTGCTCGATCCTGGGCCCCGACGCCGTCGCCGGCACGCCGGAGTTCGACCTGTTCGTGGACCAGCTGGTCGCCGAGATGACCACCAAGGCCGGCCAGAAGTGCACCGCGATCCGGCGCGCGCTCGTGCCCTCGTCGCTGATCGACGAGGTGGGGGAGGCGGTCGCCGCCAAGCTCGGCCAGGTCGTGATCGGCAACCCCGCCGACCGGTCGGTGAAGATGGGCGCCCTCGCCGGGCTGGAACAGCGCGAGGAGGTCCTCCGCTCGCTCAAGGCGTTGCGGGAGAGCGCTTCCGTCGTCTACGGCGACGGCCGGCTGTCCCTTGTGGACGCCGACGCCGAACGCGGCGCGTTCATGTCGCCCATGCTGCTGCGCGCCGCCGCCGACGCCGTGCAGCCGCACGAGGTCGAGGCCTTCGGCCCGGTGTCGACGCTGATGCCGTACGACTCGGCCGACGACGCCGTCGAACTGGCGGCGCGCGGCTCCGGTTCGCTGGTCGGGTCGATCGTCTCCGCGGACACCGACTTCGTGCGGGACGTGGTGATCGGGGTCGCGCCGTGGCACGGCCGGCTGCTGGTGCTGGACCGCGAGGACGCGGCCGAGTCGACCGGCCACGGGTCGCCGCTGCCGATGCTGGTGCACGGCGGTCCCGGACGAGCCGGTGGCGGCGAGGAGATGGGCGGCATGCGGGGCGTGATGCACCACATGCAGCGCACGGCCGTGCAGGGCAGCCCGCGCGCGTTGTCCGCCATCACCAACCGCTGGGTCACGGGCGCTCCCCGCCGCGAGGAGGACGTGCACCCGTTCCGCAAGACGCTGGCCGAACTGCGCCCGGGCGACACGGTCGTGGCCGGCCCGCGCGAGGTGACGCTGGAGGACATCGAGCACTTCGCGTCCTTCACCGGTGACACCTTCTACGCGCACATGGACTCCGAAGCCGCCGCCGCGAACCCGTTCTTCGGCGGCCGGGTCGCGCACGGTTACCTCGTGGTGTCGTTCGCCGCCGGCCTCTTCGTCTCGCCGGAGCCCGGCCCGGTGCTGGCGAACTACGGGCTGGAGAACCTGCGGTTCGTCACGCCGACGTTCCCCGGCGACCGGCTGACGGTGACGTTGACGGTCAAGCAGATCACGCCGCGCGAGGACCAGGACTACGGCGAGGTGCGCTGGGACGCCGACGTGACGAACCAGAAGGGCGAGTCGGTGGCGCGCTACGACGTGCTGACGCTGGTGGCGAAGAGCTAGCCCAGCAGCGCTTCCACCCGGTCGGCCTCGGCCGTGCGGCCGTGCGCGCGGTGCAGCCGTGCGGCCTCATGCCAGGCCTCCTCGGCCTCCGAGCGTTCGCCCGCCTCGGCGTGGGCCTCGCCGAGGCGTTCCAGCGTGAGCGCCAGGTGGTTGTTGTGGCCCAGCTCGTCGAACAGGGCCACGGCCGCGCGGTAGTGGCCGACGGCCTCGCTCAGCCGCCCGGCGCGGTGGGCGATGTAGCCGAGGCTGTCGAGGGTCTCCGCCTCGCCCATCCGGATGCCGTGGCGGCGGTGCAGCTCCAGCGCCGCCACGCAGTGGGCGCGTGCCTCGTCGTACCAGCCGAGCAACGCGGAGATCCACCCGAGCTGGTTGAGCGCGCTGGCCTCCCAGTGCGGTTCGGTGCCGGCGCGGTACTGACCGAGCGCCGCGGTGGCGACCTGGTGGGCCGCGAGGAGGTCGTCGCCGCCGTGGGCCTGCGCGAGCGACATGTTGGCGTGGGCCTGGCTGATCGTGTCGCCCAGTTCTCCGGCGAGTTCGACGGCGTGCGTCAGGAACCGTTTGGCCTCGTCGGCCTGGCCCGCCCGGGCGCAGACCTGGCCGAGGTTGCGCAACGCGCGCACGCTGATCGCGAGGTCGCCCACGGCCTGGGCGGAGCTCAGCCCGGTGCGCAGCGCGGCGATGTGCGTGTCCGCGTCGCACCAGCGGTGGTGGTACGTGTCCAGCACAGCGGCGAGCTGCCAGGCCTGCGCGTGCCAGCCCTGCTCGGCCGCGAGCCGCTGGGACGCGAGCACCGCGCGGTGCTCCACCGCGAACCAGCCGAGCGCGTCCGTCAGCGGGACCGGGCGGCTGCCCTCGACCGGTGGCCCGATCTCGACCGCGGGACGGCCGGGGTCGAGCAGCTTGTCGGCGGCATGCGCGGTCCTGAGGTAGTGGTCCACGACCCGGCGCAACGCTCCGGTGCGCACGTCCTCGGCCAGCTCGCGGGCGGCGCGCTCGGCCGCGTACAGGCGGACCAGGTCGTGCATGCGGTAGCGGCCGTCGGGCGATCGGGTCACCAGGTTCGCGGCCGTGAGGTCGCCGGCCGGACACGGGAACAACGCGGCCAGGGCGTCCTGGCCGATGTCGTCACCGGGCGCGAGGGCCATCAGGCCCACCAGCGTGATCGCGTCGGGTGGCAGAGCGCGGTAGGACCACGAGAGCACCGCCCGCAGGTTGAGGTCCGTCTCGCCCGCGTCCAGCCCGTCGAGGCGGTGTGACCGGAGCTCCACCGCCATCGAGGCGAGCGACCGCGACGGGTGCACGGCCGCGCGGGCGGCGACGATGCCCAGCGCCAGCGGCAGACCGGCGCACAGCGACAGCAGCTCCTTGACGGCACCGGGTTCGGCGGCGACGCGCGCCGCCCCCAGGTGGCCGACGAGCAACGCGACCGCGTCGTCGTCGGACAGCACGTCCAGCGGCACCGGCAACGCGCCGTGCGTCGCGACCAGCCCCGTGAGCGGCCGCCGGCTGGTGACCAGCGTGACGCAGCCGGGACTGCCGGGCAGCAGCGGGAGGACCTGCGCGGTCTCCGCCGCGTTGTCGAGCAGCACCAGCATCCGCCTGCCCGCGATCCGGCTGCGGTAGAGCGCCGCCTGGTCGTCGGCCGCGGCGGGCAGGTCGTCGGCCGCGACGCCGAGCGCGCCGAGGAACCCGCGCAGCGCGGCGGTCGGTGGCAGCGGCTCCGTCCTCGGGTCGAAGCCGCGCAGGTTCACGTACAGCTGGCCGTCCGGGAAGTCCGCAGAGTTGTCGTGCGCCCACTGCAACGCGAGCCACGTCTTGCCCATCCCGCCACCGCCGCCGATGGCCGAGATGACGGCCGTGCCGGACCGCCTGGCGGACAACGCCTCCAGCTCGTCGGTGCGGCCGGCGAACAGGCCGGGGCGGGCCGGCAGCTGCCGGGGCACCCCGCTCCCGGTGAGCCGGTCGCCGGACAGGATTCGCTGGTGCAGCTCGCGCAACGGCTGACCGGGATCGGTGCCGAGCTCGTCGGCCAGCCGCGTGCGGAACTCGCGGTAGCGGGCCAGGGCGTCGCTCGACCGGCCGGCGCGGTGCAGTGCGGTCATCAGCTGGCCCGCGAGCCGTTCGTCGAACGGGTGCTCGGCTGCGCGGGCGGGCAGCTCGGTGAGCAGCTCCGCGTGTGCGCCCAGTCGCAGCAGCACGTCGGCGTGGTCCAGCTCGGCCTCGAACCGCCGGCGCAGCAACGACTCCCGCACACCTCGCGCCCACGGTGTGTCCACTCCGGACAGGGGTTCGCCGCGCCACAGGCCGAACGCGCGCCGGAACAGCTCGGCGGCCTGCGCGTCGGGAGCGGTCCTGGCCTCACCTGCCAGCCGGGTGAACAGGTGCGCGTCGACGTCGTCGGGGTCGATCGCGAGGAGGTAGGCGCCGGACTGCCTGCCGACCTCGATGCCGGCCTTGCGGATGCGGGTGAGGTAGGAGGACAGCGTGCCGCGCGCGGTCATCGGCGGGTGGTCGCCCCACACCCGGTCGACGAGCTGGTCCGCCGTCACCGGCGTGTTCGCGCGCATCAGCAGCACGGCGAGCACGCACCGCTGCCGGGCATGCCCGATTTCTACGTTTCCATCCTGGTTCTGGGCTCGAATCTCGCCCAGGAGACCGAATCGCACGGCCGTCCCCGTTCAATGTTTGTTCAAGATCACCATTTTAGGTTCCCCCACGAGGTCTGGCCAGGACCTCGGCATGGACGTGTGCCCGGCACACGCGCATGCCCTGAAGAGGGGGCTTCATGAGAAGAAGAGTCGTGGTCGCCGTGGTGGCGGCCTTGCTGCTCTCGTCGGCCGAGGTGGTGCTCGCGCCGTCCGGTGCGACCGCCGCGCCGGTCGCCGGAAATCCACGTGAGATGGCACTGCTGCACAGCACCGCGGGGAAGAACCAGCCCCCGGTGAAGCAGCAGGCCGATTTCACACCGTTGTCCACGAACAAATCCAGTCATTTCGACGCGAAGCGGTCGAAGCTGGTCTCCCGGTCGATGTTCGCCGAGGAGTACGAGAACCCGGACGGCACCCGGACCGTCAAGCGGTCGACCGCGCCGATGAACGTGCGCGACGCCTCCGGCGCGTGGCAGCCGGTGGACACCGGGTTGCAGGTGGACGCGAGGTCGCGGCGTGCGCAGGCCAAGCTGCACCCGCTCGACCCGTCGTTCGCGGACAGGGCGGACGACGGCGCCGTGCTGTCCGTGAAGGTCGGCGAGCACGAGGTCGGGCTCGCGATGGACAAGGCCGTCGCCGCCACCGCGAAGGTCGACGGGGACAGGGTGAGCTACGCCGACGTCGCCCCGGACACCGACCTCGACTACGAGGTCGAGTCCGGCCAGGTCAAGGAGACGATCAAGGTCAAGCGGCCGGGCAGGTCGTCGTGGCGGTTCCGGCTGACCGCGGGCGGTCTCACCCCGCGCGTCGAGAACGGCGCGGTGCTGCTCAGCGACGGTGCCGGCGAGGTCGAACTGGTGATCCCGCCGGTCGAGACCTGGGACTCCTCAGGCAAGGACGACCGCGCCCCCGCGACCACCGGCGGCACCTACACCCTCGACCGCGACGGCGACGCCTGGTGGCTGACCGTCGGCGTCGACGAGAAGTGGCTGGCCGATCCCGCACGCGTGTACCCGGTGAGCGTCGACCCGACCTTCACCTACGGGGTCAAGGAGGCGCACACCTACCGCTCCGACGGCTACACCTGCGACAACTGCGGCCTGCGGATCGGCAACAGCCAGGCCAACGGCGACACCTACAACCGCAGCTGGTTCTTCATCGACTACTCGCCGCTCTTCGGCAAGACCGTCGTCGGCGCGCGGCTCGACGTCACCCGCGACACCGGCACCAACGGCTCGATCAAGACCTGGGGCGCCGGGCTGTACCACGCGAGCGACCGCAACATCAACGGACTCGGCCAGTACCTGGCGGGTGCGCTCGTCGGTGACGAGGGTTCGTTCAGCAGCAACGACTTCACGAACTTCCTGCGCTCGCGGGTCGACGCGCGCGACCTCAACGTCGCGTTCATGCTGACCGGCGCCGAGCAGGCGGGCACGTGGACCTACAAGCACCTCAACGCCACCCTGGTGGTCGACACCGGCACCGCACCGCCCGCGCCCGCCCTCAAGGCACCCGCGGACGGCAGCGTGCTGACCGGGCTCACGCCGACCCTGTCGGTCAGCCCGGTCACCGACCCCGACGGGGACGCGGTCAGGTACTGCTTCAAGATCGCCACCGGTTCGGACGCGCAGTCCGGCGTCGTCGTCGACTCCGGCTGCCTGCCGAGCCCGGACTGGCAGGTGCCCGCAGGCGTGTTGCAGGACGGCGTGAACTACACCTGGCGTGCCTCCGCCTACTCCGGCTCCACGACGGTCACGCCGTCGTGGGTGGGGCACCTCAAGGTGGACCAGCGGATCGGCGACCACGGTCCGTCCCCTGTGGACACCGTCGGCCCGATCGCGGTGAACCTCGCCAACGGCAACGTCCAGACGTCCGAGGCCACACCGACGTTCGTCGCGGTCGGCGGCAACGCCGGCCTGACGTTCAAGTACAACTCGCAGCAGCGCGACGCGAAGGGCCTGCGGGCGCAGTACTTCACCGACCTGAGCCACAACGGCATCATCAACCCCGGCCAGCAGCCCGTGCTGGTGCGGACCGAGCCGCAGGTCAACGTGTCCTGGGGCACCGAGTCGCCGTTCGCGCCCGCGCTGGGCACCGACTGGTTCGTGGTGCGCTGGGAGGGGTTCTTCCAGGCGCCCTACACGGCCAAGTACAAGTTCGCCGGCCTGCACGACGACGGCGCCGAGGTGTTCATCAACGGCGCCAAGGTCTACGACGGTGACAGTGCCAGCGACGTGAACTGGGCCGCGGGCACCGAGGTCGCGCTGACCGCGGGTCAGCGCGTGCCGATCAAGGTCGAGCTCCAGGAGATCACCGGAGCGTCGCAGATGCGCCTGTTCGTCCGCAGCACGACCGCCGAGGCGGTACCTCCGCAGATCGTGCCGGCCGACTGGCTGTTCAGCAGCGACCTGCCCGCCTTGCCGCAGGGCTGGACGCTCTCCTCCGACCTCGACGGCACCGGCGTGAGCTACACCTCCGCCCAGGTCACCGACCAGAACGTGGTCCTGACCGACGCCTCGGGCGGCAAGCACACGTGGACGAAGAAGAGCGCGGGCGGCTACACCGCGCCCGACGGCGAGGACGGCGTGCTCTCGCTCGACACCGCCGGGCTGGTCACGCTGAACGAGGGGGGCAGCATCTTCACCTTCCGCGCCGACGGCAAGCTCGACACCCAGTACTCGGTCGCGGACTCGCGCAAACCGGCCACGCTGCAGAACGTCTACGACGGTGCCACCCCGGCGCGGCTGACGCAGGTCAAGGACCCGGTCAGCGGACGGGCGCACGTGTTGCACTACAACAGGTCCGGTGACGACTGCTACGGCGGCGCCACGCCCCCACCGGGAGCCGACCCGGCTCCTCCCGCGCAGATGCTCTGCCGGGTGTCCTACTGGGACGGTTC
The DNA here is from genome assembly GCF_036380075.1 of Lentzea sp. Lineage (NCBI taxonomy): Bacteria > Bacillati > Actinomycetota > Actinomycetes > Pseudonocardiales > Pseudonocardiaceae > Lentzea > Lentzea sp. The sequence goes on from NZ_DASVFL010000323.1 coordinate 56,780, forward strand.
GGAGACGCGGCTCTGGTACAACGGCGGGCACCTGTCGCGGATCGAGGACCCCGGTTCGCAGGTCACCGACTACGGCTACACCGGCGACCTGCTCGAGCAGGTGCGGACACCACTGGTCAACGACTGGGTGGCGGCCGACTCCACCGCGCGCGGTGGTCTCACCGACGTCGTCGCGAAGATCGAGTACGACCAGTCCGCCGGCAAGGCCAAGGCCACGAGGGTGACGGCTCCGGCCGCGACTCCCGGTGAGCCGCGGGCGACCCACGCCTACGGCTACGACGTGGCCGGCAGGAAGACGTCCGTCACCATCGCCGGCCACGCCCAGCCCAACGTCGTCGCCTACGACGACGCCGACCGGTTGCTCACCTCGACCGACGGCACCGGCAGGACCACCCGGCAGACCTGGAACGCCAAGGACAAGCCGACGTCGTCCACCGACACGGCCGGCCGCCTGTCCACCACGGAGTACGACTACGCCGACCGGCCGGTCGGCCAGTACGGTCCCGCACCCGCGTCGTGCTTCGCCGGCCAGATCCCGACCGGCCAGTGCTGGGACAAGGTGCCCGCGACGACCACCAGGTACGACGAGGGCATGCGGGGCCTCAGCGCGGCGTTCTACGACAACACCTCGCTGTCCGGCGTGCCGAAGGTCGTCACGACCGGTGTCGGCACCGCGGACGGGTCGCTCGCCGGCAACTGGGGCTGGGAACGCGGGCATCCGCCGAACATGCCCGGTGACGTGTTCTCCGCCCGGTTCACCGGCGAGATCGTCTTCCCGGCGGGCGGCGAGTACACGTTGCGCGCGTTCGTGGACGACGGCATCCGGATGTGGATCGACGACGCGCTGGTGATCGACGACTGGAAGCACGTCGACACCGCCACGTGGCGGACGGCCAAGACCACCAGCCCCGAGGTGGGCGCGGTCAAGCGCATCCGCATCGACTACCTCAACGACGTCGGCTACTCGAAGGTCGAGCTGCACTGGACCAACCCCTACGGCACGCAGGAGCTCGTGCCCGGCAACCTGCTGCGCCCCCGTTACGGCCTCGCCACGACGACGACCGGCGGTGAGTCGGCCGGTGTGCAGGACAAGGTCGATGCCGTGAAGTACGACGGCGGCCTGGACCCGGTCTACGGGCTCTCCACGTCGAGCGTCGCGGACCCGAACGGCCTGGCGCTCGGACAGAGCACCGGGTTCGAGGCGCCCGGCGGCGGCTACCTGCGGATCCTGACGAGGTCCAGGCCCAGCGGTGCGAAGACGACCAACACCTACTACGGGGACGCCGAGACCAGGGCCAACCCCTGCGTCCCCGGCAGCCCCGCGGTCAACCAGGCGGGCGCGGTGAGGCTGACGACCTCGGCGCGCACCGACGAGCAGGTCTACGACGCCGCCGGACGCGTGGTGGCGAAGGCGGTCGCGGGCGACTGGCAGTGCACCGAGTACGACAGCAGGGACCGGGTGGTCAAGCAGACCTTCCCGGCGAGCGCCACCGAGGGCGCGCGGACCGTCACCCACACCTATGGCGTGAACGGTGACCCGCTGACGTCGACGACCGCCGACCACAACGGCACCGTCACCGCGTCGGTCGACCTCCTCGGCCGGACCGTCGGGCACACCGACGTGCACGGCACGAAGACCGTGACGGCCTACGACCGGAACGGGCGGGTCGTCACCACCACGACGACACCTCCGAACCCCGCCGACAGCCCGATCGTCACCACCTACACCTACGACGACGCGGACCGGCCGGTCACCACGAAGGTGGGCACGACCGTGCTGGCCACCAGCACGTACGACACCGCGGGCGAACTGGCGTCCGTCGACTACGCGAACGGCTCGAAGCTCGCGGCCATCGGCAGGAACGAGGCCGGCCGCACCACATCACTCACGTGGGCGACCGCGGACGGCAAGCAGATCGTGTCGGCCGTGACCCGCACGAAGAGAGGAACGATCGTCGACGAGTCACTCGGCGGGACCGACCCGAACCCGAACGGCGCCAACTACGTCTACGACGCCGCAGGCAGGCTGACGCAGGCCTGGGTGCCCGGCCACCACTACACCTACGACTTCACGTCGACGTCGGTGACCGGCTGCCCGTCGGGCGCGCAGGCGAACGCGGGTCTCAACACCAACCGCGTGCGCCTGGCGGACGAGTCGGCGGCGGGCCCGGCGGTGACCGGCTACTGCTACGACGCGCAGGACCGGCTGCTCGCCACCACCGGCGCCGGCGCGCTCACCGGGTTCACCTACGACAAGCAGGGCAACACGACCGGGTACACCGCGGGAACGAACACCACGACCCTCGACTACGACGGTGCGGGCCGCAACACCAAGGCCCGCAGCACCGGTCCCGACCCGGCGACCGTCGCGTACCTGCGGGACGCGACCAACCGGATCACCCGCCGTGACACGACGCTGGGCGACTCGGTCGCGTCCGTGCTCTACAGCTACACGGCGGCGGGCGACTCCGCCGACCTGGCACTGGACGCGGCCAAGAAGCTGATCTCGACGACGGTCAGCCTCCCCGGCGGTGTCCTCTACACCGCGGCGGCCCAGGTGACCTGGGACCACCCGTCCGTGCGCGGCGACCTCGTCCTCACCACGGACGCGGCCGGCAGGCAGAGCGGTGACCTGCGCTGCTACACGCCGTTCGGCGAACCGCTGAACGACGTGCCGGACAACCTGCCGGGCAGGATGGACTACGGCTGGCTCGGCCAGCACCAGCGCGCGTACGAGCACGCGGGTTCGCTCGCGCTGGTGCAGATGGGCGCCCGGCCCTACAGCCCGGTCCTGGGCCGGTTCCTCGCGATGGACCCGGTCGAGGGCGGTTCCGCCAACGACTACGACTACGTGGGCGCGAACCCGGTCAACGACACCGACCTCGACGGCCAGTGGTCGTTGAGGTGGCGCTGGCGCGTGCCGTCCGTGCGCAACGTCGCCCGACGCCTGTTCCACGTGGGCCGCTTCGTGGTGAACCTGCCGCTCACCGCCGCGTCCGTGAGGTGGGCGCGGATGTGGGGAGGGAAGTGCAACTGGGCGCCCGGTCTGATGGTCCACTGCACCCGGATGAGGTGGGGCTACGGGGCACGTGCGGGCATGACCATCGGCAACACGTTCCTCACCGGGTCCAGGTCGGTGAGCGGTCCGGTCGCTCGGCACGAGTCGGTGCACGCGACCCAGTGGTCGCTCTTCGGGCCGGCGTTCGGCGCCATCTACGGCCTCACAGAACTCTTCCAGCGGGGATGCAAGAACATCTGGGAGAGGATGGCGGGACTGCGCGACGGCGGGTACAGGTGTTGACGTGAAACGCCTCCTGGTGGTCACGACCGCGGTGGTGGCGGCAGTCGCCGGCTGTTCGCCGCCACCGCCGGTCGCGGTGCGCGAGACCGCGACCGGGTCTGTGGAGATCGTGTACACCGACTGCGACACACCGGCGATCGTCCGCGTCGAAGCGGTGACGTCGCAGGACGCGTCGATCGATGACGGCGATCCCCGGATCTGGCACGTCGACCACGTGGAACCGGTGCACGACAAGGTTTTCGTGATCGACGCGAAGATCGAGCCGGGTCAGGTCGTGTGGGTGGGCATCACCCTCGAAGGCGGTGTGCAGCTCGGCGCCGACTTCACGCCGGAGGACCTGGCCGGTGGGAAGGTGCGCTTCCACGACGAGAACATGTCCGCCGAGGACTTCGCGAAGACCACGTCCTGCGGCTGACGACAGGTGGCGTGGCCCGCTGGCGGGTCACGCCACCGCGCCCCGCTAGCGGGGCTCCTTCTTCGGCAGCGGCCGCGTCGCCGGCCCCTCCAGCACCGAGCCGTCGACGTCGAACCGCGAGCCGTGGCACGGGCAGTCCCAGCTGTGCTCGGCGGCGTTGAAGCGCACCAGGCAGCCGAGGTGCGTGCAGCGCAACGACACCCCGTGCAGCTTGCCGTCGGTGTCGCGGTAGACGCCGGTCTTGCCCAGGCCGTCGCGGATGACGTGGGCGTGGCCCGGCTTCAGGTCCTCGCTGGACGTGGCGTCGGCGGGCGCGATCCTGTCGCCGACCATCTGGGCGGCGACCTCGGCGTTCTTCTTCACCAGGTCCGGCAGCGACCTCAACGACAGCCGGTGCGGGCTGAACCGGTCGGCGAGGTCGTTCGGCTTGCCGGTGACGAGGTCCGCGAGCAGGGTCGCCGCGAACGTGCCGCTGGTCAGGCCCCACTTCATGTAGCCGGTGGCGGTGAACAGAGTGTCGCTGCCCGGCGTGTAGCTGCCGATCATCGGCAGGTGGTCGTAGGCGGTCGGGTCCTGCGCGGACCAGCGGTGCGTGACCTCCTCGACCTGCCAGTGCTGCCGCGCGAAGTCCTCCAGCCGGCGGAACGGTTCCACGACGGGCTTGCCGGTCGGGTGGCTCTGGCCGGCGAGGACCAGCTGGTCGCCGTGCGCCGAGATCGACCACGACGGGCTGCCGGTGCTGATGGCGAGCGCTTGCGTCGGGTTCTTCACGCGGGCGGCGATGCAGTACGCGCGGGTCAGCTCCAGGCGCGCGAAGTACAGGCCGCGGTCGAGCATCGGGTAGTGCGTGGCGATCACGACCTGCGACGCGTTGACCACACCGTCCTTCGTGGACAGCCGCGTGCCCGTCACGTCGAGCACCTGGCTGTTCTCGCAGACCACGCTGCCGTCGCCGTCGACCGCGTTCGCGAGGCCCTGCAGGTACTTCACGGGGTGCAGCGCGATCTGGTCGTCGAGCCGGATGGCCGCGTGCACGGGGAACGGCAGGTCGACGTCCGTCGTGCCGCTGCGCACCGGCAGGCCGACGTGCCGCGCGGAGATCAGCTCGTGGTCGACGTCGCGCACCTCGTCCTCGGTGTAGGCGTAGGTGACGGCGGGGGAGCGGCGCAGGTCGCAGTCGATCCGCTCGGACCTGACCAGCTCGGCGACCCGGTCCACCGCGGCCTGCGAGGCGGTCGCGTAGTCGACGGCGGCGGCCAGGCCGTGCGCGCGCCGGACCTGCGAGTACACAGTGGACTGCAGGGCGGTGACCTTGGCCGTGTTGTTGCCGGACACGCCCGACGCCACGCGTTCGGCCTCCAGCACGACCACGTCGAGCCCGCGCCGCTTGAGCAGCAGCGCGGTGGTGAGGCCGGTGATGCCGCCGCCGACGACGGCCACGTCGAAGTTGTGCTCGCCGGTCAGCGGGGGACGTGGCTTCGCGGGCAGCGCGGAGAGCCAGAGCGACTGGTCGGCCGTGGTGGTCATGGCGCCCGTGTACCCGGGTTGTGCGCGTCCATGCGGGCACGTGGGGTGAATGTGGCGGGTGGGACCGGGCGTGCCGTCGGCCACGATCAGGCGTCTGCCGGATACCTCGGCCGATCTGTGGGTATGCGACCCGCATGAGCAAGCACCGGGTAGTAGTCGTCGGTGGCGGGTTCGGTGGCCTGGGCGTCGTGCGCGGCCTCAAGCGCGCCGCCGTCGACGTCACGCTGATCGACCGCACGAACCACCACCTCTTCCAGCCGTTGCTCTACCAGGTCGCGACGGCGTTGCTGCCGACCGGGGACATCGCGCCGGCGTTCCGGGCCGTGCTGCGCAAGCAGCGCAACGCCCGCGTGCTGCTGGGCGAGGTGACCGGCTTCGACACCGCGGGCAGGAAGGTGTCCGTCGACCTGCCGGACGGGTCGTCGCGCCAGGTCGAGTACGACACGCTGGTCGTGGCCGCCGGGTCCCAGGACAGCTACTTCGGCCACGACGAGTGGGCCGAGGTCGCGCCGCCGATGAAGACCCTCGAACAGGCCGTCAGCCTGCGGTCGAGGCTGCTCCGCGCGTTCGAGACGGCCGTGGCGGCGGACGACCCCAAGCAGTGGCTGTCGTTCGCGGTGGTCGGGGCGGGACCGACGGGCGTCGAGCTGGCCGGGCAGCTCGCGGACCTCGCGCGCCGGGCGTTGAAGGGCCAGTTCCGGGAGATCGACCCGCGCGACATCCGGATCACGCTGCTCGACGCGGTGCCGCACGTGCTGCCGCCGTTCCCCGAGAAGCTGCGCGAGCACACCCGGCGCAAGCTGGAGCAGCTCGGCGTCACGGTCATGACCGGCGCGATGGTCCAGTCGATCGACGCCGAGGGCCTCACCACCAAGGACGGCGACCGGGTCGAGGCGCGGACGATCATCTGGGCGGCCGGCGTGCAGGCGTCGCCGCTGTCGCGCAAGCTCGCCGAGGCGACCGGGGCCGAGGTCGACCGCAAGGGCAAGATCATCGTCAACCCCGCCGACTGCTCGGTCACCGAGGACGTCTTCGCGATCGGCGACATGGTCAACCTCGACGACCTGCCCGGCATCGCCGAGCCGGCCATCCAGGAGGGCCACCACGTCGCCAAGGTGATCAAGGCGCGGCTCGAGGGCAGGACGCACAAGCCGTTCAAGTACCTCGACCTCGGCACCATGGCGACCATCTCGCCCGGTGACGCCGTCGCCGACATCAAGAAGCTGCACCTGCGGGGACTCGTCGGCAAGGTCGCGTGGGCGGGCGTGCACATCGCGTTCCTCGTCGGGTGGCGCAACCGGGTCGCGGTGCTGACGCAGTGGGCGTGGAACATCGTCACCGGCCGCCGCGCGCAGCCGATCATCCTGGAGCCGATGCGCGCGAAAGGGGCTGAGTAGCGGCACGGCTGGGTAACCGGGAGCCGTGAACACGGAGCTGCTGGGCATCTACATCAACGACCACCTGGCCGGGGCGACGGCGGGCAGCGAGCTCGCCCGCCGCATCAGCCGCACGCACCCCGAGCTGCGCGTCCTCGCCGACGACCTGGAGGCCGACCGCAAGGAGCTGCTCGACTTCATGCGCGAGGTCGGCGTGGAGGCTCGCCCGCACAAGGCCGCGCTCGGCTGGCTGTCGGAGAAGGCGGGCAGGCTCAAGCTCAACGGCAGGGTGCTCGGCCGTTCACCGCTCAGCGACGTCCTCGAACAGGAGGGGCTGCGCGTCGTCATCGAGGCCAAGGCCGCGATGTGGCGGACGCTGCGCACGCTGCGGAGCTTCGACGAGGAACGGCTCGAGCGGCTCGGCCGCCGTGCCGCGGAGCAGGCCGAGCTCGTCGACGCGTACCGGGTGCGCCAGGTGCCGAAGGCGTTCCACTCGCCGCAGGTGTCCGGCGTCGACGTCGAACGCACCTTCACCGTCGCGTCCCCGCCCGAGGGCGTCGTCGAGTACCTGCGCGACTTCTCCCGCACCGAGCAGTGGGACCCCGGCACGGTGTCGTGCAGCCGCCTCGACGACGGACCGGTCGGGGTCGGTTCGCGCTGGCGCAACGTGTCGATGTTCCTCGGCCGCAAGACCGAGCTCGTCTACGAGCTGACCCGCGACGAGCCGACCGGGCTCCAGTTCGTCGGCCGCAACGACACCGCCACCGCGACCGACGACATCACGGTCACCGCCGGAGCCACGCCCGGCACCGCCCGGATCACCTACCACGCCCACCTCGAGTTCACCGGACTGGCGAAGCTCGGGGCACCGGTGGCGAAGCTGGCGCTCGAGAAACTGGGCAACGACACCGAGAAGAGCCTCGTCCGCGTGCTCGGGCCCGTCCGGTAAAGACAACGGAAAAAAGCAGGTCAGGCCCGATTCCCCGGGCCTGACGACATCCATAGACTCCCTCGCGCCGGGTGCTGGGGCAGGCTTGCCCCTGTCCGCTCCGGCGCGGACTCGAGAGGGAGTACTGGGGTGTTCGAGAACAACGTCACCAGGCGCGGCTTCGTCACGGGCGCGGCGGCCGTCGCCGGTCTCGCCGGCCTGTCCACCGTCGCGCCCGGCCTCGCCGGAGCAGACCCGAAGACCAGCGACCGGCACACCGACGCGGAGATCCGGGCCGCCGAGGTCGGCGCGCTGGCGATGATGACGTTCCAGAAGATCGACGGCACGCCCGTCTACTACTGGCGTTCCAACCGCGGCAACACGACCGCGCGAAACTGGCAGGCGACCGACGCGTTCTACAACGCGCTCGTGGCGTGGATCCGGGACCTGCGCTCGCTGTCGTCGAGCTACGGCTCGATCAGCTACATCGTCTCGGCCGGGTTCTACGTCGACAAGGCGGGTCAGCACGGCGCCGGCACCGCGATGGACCTCGATCACGTGCGCTGGTCCGGCGGCAACACCGTCTCGCCGCTCGACCAGGCGCACGCCTCGGGCACGGCGTCGGTCCGCAAGCGCTACCTCGCCACGGAGGCCGTGTGCCGCCGCCGGTTCCGGTACGTGCTCGACGGCTGGTACAACGCCGACCACGCCGACCACATCCACTCGGACTTCGGCGGCATGCCGGTCCGCGCGGTGCAGGACTCCGAGTCCGACACCAAGTTCGTCCAGGCCGTCTGCAACAACTTCCGCGCCTCCGGCCTCACCATCGACGGCATCTGGGGCCCGAAGACGACGGCCGCGTTCAACGGGCTCAAGTCGGCGCTCGGCGTGACGGGCGACCCGCACTCCAGCTCGTCGGTCTGGCAGGGCATGTTGTCGAAGATCGCCACCAAGGGTTTCGCGAACCAGAACATCTGACCGCGAGCCCCATTCCGCGGAAATGCGCTGACAAAGCGTCCGCGGGGCCGGAACGACAAAGGCGCGTCCATCGCTGGACGCGCCTTTGTCGTGAAAGAGGGGGAACCTAGCGGTGACCGCCGCCGCCCATCGAGCCGCCGAGGCCGAACAGGATCCGCTGGATGAGCTCGGGGTCGACGTCCGGCTCGTCGCCCAGCTGCTCGGCCGCGGGCGAACGGCGCTTCTCGCGGCGGGGCAGCGGCACCGCGGTCGCGTTCACGCCGGTCGGCAGCTGGAGCTCGCACCAGATGAGCTTGACGCCGCCCGCGAGCTGGAGCTCGCCGGTGCGCAGGTCGGGGGAGGTGGGCGGCATGATGAACCGCGCCGCCTCCAGCTCGACGACCAGGTAGTCGCCGCTGAGCCGCAGGCGCAGGGTGATCAGCCGTGAGGTCTTGGGGTCCGCGGACTCGACGGCGGCTTCGACCAGCGCGCACGCGACGGCCGAGCACTCCCCGATCATGTTGCGCAGACGCCACTCACCGAGTGTGAAGCGCACGAACAGATCCGCGCAGTTCACCGCGGTGGGCAGCGCGATGAGTGTCAGGTCGTCGACCTGGGCGGTCTGGGCGTTCGCCTGCATGCTGCCTCCGTTTCGCGTGCGGCGCGCGATCCGCGGTGGTCACCCGAATGGCCGTCGCGGTGAGCGGGAATCTACATGGGTATACGCGGGAAGCAATGCCCCGGTTGACTCACCCGTCAAAAGTCACGTCCGAGTTACGATACCGCTTGATTCTGCTCACCGTGAGTATAGCGTCCTGTGCTCCCGGTGATCGTTTCGGGTCTGCATCGCCGTCCGGCGAACCGCTTCGACGAATTCGTGAAGCAACGGCTGCGGTGTTCACGTTCCGTGCGGTATGCCACGTCGCGAGGCGTCGGGACGCCGGCGCGGGTGCTCCTGGGCCGGGGCCGCCCCCGCGGCGCGGAATCAACGCCGCAATCTTAAATCGAATTAAGCCGCCGCCGATTCGGCGGCCGAGCTTAAAGATATTTAAGTCCGATTAATCGTCTGAACGGTGGATTGGCGGCCGGGGGTGGTCGGCTAACTTCTGTGTCAGATCGAGAAACGAACCGAGACCCTGCTGAATACGCCGGACCCCCACACCAACGCCGAGAGCCCCGGCTGATCCACCTCGTTTCACCGGTGTGGGAAAAGGCAAGCGCGCACTGCTCACCGGGTTCCTCCCTCCTGCTCGGAGCCCGGTGGTGCGGCAGCGGTGCGCCGCGGCCTGCCGGTGCCCGCCGGCGGCGTCGGACCAGTCCCACGGTCCGCACGCCGTCGGCGGTGTTCTTCCCGGCTCTCCCGAAAGAGCCCCGGTGGCGGTGCCGCCACCGACCTAGACCCGACGGAGCCTCAATTGCACGCGTGCGCCCCCCAGCGGCCCGCGGTCGACGTGGAGAGAACCGCCGGTGCCCTCGGCGGCACGGCGGGCGATGTCGAGTCCCAGGCCGGTGGAGCCACCACCGCTGGCACCGCGGCGCACCGCGCGTGCGGTGTCCGTGATGCCCGGACCGGCGTCCTCGACGACGAGCGCGACCAGGTCGGCCTGGTGCACGAGCGTCACGGCGAACCGCGTGCCCTCGGGCGTGTAGCGGAAGACGTTGCCCAGCAACGAGTCCAGTGCGGCGCTGAGCTCCGTGCGGGCGATCGGCACGTGTGCGGGCCGGTCGGCGCCGCGCACGGTCCACGGTCGTTCCTGGTCGTCGGCGAGCGCGGACCAGAACACCAGCCGGTCGCGGACGACGTCCGCCGCGTCGGTGGCGCGCTCGCTGGGCTGCAGACCCGACCGGGCGGCCCTGATGATCTCGCCGACCTCTCTCTCGAGCCCCTGCACGGCCGTGCGGATGCGATCCGCACCCGACCCCTGTCCGAGGGCGTCCGCGTCCAGCAGCAGGGCCGTCAGGGGTGTTCTGAGGCGGTGCGAGAGGTCGGCCACCACCTCCCGTTCGGCGGCGAGGAGGTGGCGGACGCGTTCGGCCATGGCGTTGAACGCCTTCCCCACCTCCGCCACCTCGGGAGGTCCCTTGACCGGAACGCGCGCGGACATGTCCCCCTGTCCCATGCGCCGCGCGCCTTCCGCCAACGCCCGCGTGGCCTTCACGGCCCGCGCGCCCAGCCGGTCGGCGACCAGCACCGACCCGGCGACCAGCCCGAACGCGACGCCCGCGAGCACCCACCACGTGCCGATCACGCCGTGGGTGAGCTCCTCGTGCGGCACGAACGCCTCGACGATCGCGATGCCGCTGTCGCTGGTGGCCAGCGGCTGGAGGTAGGCGACGCCGTCGGGGCGTTCGACCGTGGACGCGGTCGCGAGCTTCTGTGCCTCCTCCAGGTCCTCCGCGGTGATGTGCGAGGTGCCGTAGGTGCCGGCCGGGGAGGCGATGTGCACGGCGAGCCGTTGCTGGCCGCCGTAGCGGGTGCTGCGGATGGCCTGGCGGATCTCCTGCGGCCGCCTGGTGATCACCAGGGCCGGGGTGAGCGCGTTGGCCTGCTTCTCGGCCTCGCTGAGGGCCCGCGTGTACGCGGAGTTCTTGACGACGATCGCGAGCGGGATCAGGAAGGCCAGCGCCACCATGCTGGTCGCCGCGAGGGCGACCAGCACCAGTGACCGCCTCACCTCGGCGCGACCAGTCGCACACCCACCCCGCGCACGGTGTGCAGATAACGCGGCTGCGCGGCCCGTTCGCCGAGCTTGCGGCGCAACCACGACAGGTGCACGTCGAGCGTCTGGTCGTCGCGGTTGGACGGCCACAGGCTCGCCAGGATCTCGGCCCGCGGCACCACGTCGCCGTGGCGGGCCGCCAGGTAGGAGAGCAGCTCGAACTCCTTGTGCGTGAGCGAGAGCTCCCGCCCGTCCACCGAGGCCCTGCGCGAGCTGACGTCGATCTCCAGGCCGCCGACGACGAGCTGCTTGGTGTCGCGCGCCCGCCGCAGCACCGCCTGCAGCCGCGCCTCGAGGTGCTCGCTGGAGAAGGGTTTGACGAGGTAGTCGTCCGCGCCCGCGTTGAGCAGGCGGATGATCTCCGCCTCGTCGTCGCGGGCGGTGGCGATCACCACGGGGGTGTTCGTGACGCCGCGGATCATCCTCAGCGCGTCGCCGCCGTCGAGGTCGGGAAGTCCCAGGTCGAGCACCACGACGTCGTACGCGGTCGCGGTGACTTCGCGCAAAGCCTCGATCGCGAGCGCCACACCGTGCACCATGTGGCCTTGACCGGTGAGGGCGCGCGTGACCGCCGCCCGCACCACCGGGTCGTCTTCGACGAGAAGTACCGATGCCATGTCAGAGGAGGGTTTTCGAGGTGAGACGGGCGATCGGATACCTGGCCGCGTGGGCCGTGGTGACCGCGGTCGCCGTCGGCCTGTCCTGGTTCGGGATCCGGTCGGCGATGGAACCCGCGCCGGTGGTCCCGGCGGACCCGGCGCTCGGGGCCGCCGTGCTGCCGCTGCCGACCGTCACCTCGCTCACCGTGCCGGTCCCCGAGTCGGGGCCCTCGATCGGCACCCCGCCCGTCACGTCCACGCCCACGACCACCAGGCCTCCTGTTGTCAGCTCGTCCGTTCCGGCTCCTCCCAGTAGTACGGACGCGCGTCCGTCCACGGCTCAACCGCAGGAGGGGGAATGGCAGGCGGACGGATCCTACGTGCACGCCTTCCACCTGCGTGGCGGTGACGTGGTGGCCCGGTACCGCCCGACCGGGGAGGTGGCGGCGCTGTCCGCGACTCCCGCCGACGGCTGGTCGGTCTCGGTGGAGCAGCCGGGCGGGCCGCTCGTGGTGAACTTCCGCACCGCCGCCGGCCGGTTGTCCAGGCTGGAGGCCACCTGGGCGGACGGGCCGACGGCGCGCGTCATCGAGCAGTGATCACAGGCCGATGGCCTTCGCTACCTGTGCCGGCTTGAGCACCCGCAGGATCGCCTCGAAGAGGTAGTAGTCGCCGTAGGGCAGCGAGACCTCCACGCCGTCCTCGGCCGGCCGGTTGCGCGTGCCGCGCGCGAGCACTGCCTCGGCCCGCGTCGACCTGGTGGTCAGGCAGGTGGCCACCAGTCCGTCGAGGATCCGCAGCGCCCGGTCGCGGTAGCGGTCGGTGCCGGTCGCCTTCGCGAGGTCGAGCAGGCCGCACGCCATGATCGCGCCCGCCGACGAGTCCTTGACGTCGTTGGCGCCCAACGGCGAGCGGTAGTCCCACACCGGCACGTGGTCCGGGGTCAGGGCGTCGAGCGCGAAGTCGGCCATCTTGCGCGCGGTGTCGCGGAACTCGTTCAAGCCCGTGCGGCGGTACATCGTCGTGAAGCCGTAGATGCCCCACGCCTGGCCGCGTGCCCAGCACGACGTCGGGCTGTAGCCCTGGACGGTGTTCTGGCCGACCGGGGCACCCGTGTCCGGGTCGAAGTCGAACACGTGCGGGGTCGAGCCGTCGGCGCGCAGGAAGTGCGTCCGGGTGGTCCTGGCGTGGGCGATCGCGATGTCCAGGAACCTGCTGTCGCCGGTCTGTTCGGTGGCGAACGCGAGCAGGTCCAGGTTCATCATCGTGTCGATGATCACCCGGCCGGCGTTGCCCGGGGTGCCGATCGCGCCCCACGCGCGGATGAACCTGCCCGCGGCGTTCCAGCGCTTGGTCAGCGTGTTCGCCGCCTCCACCGCGCCGTCGCGCCACTTCGCGTCGCCGGTGAGCCGGTACGCGGTGACCCAGGACGGGGAGAACAGGAAACCCAGGTCGTGGTCGCGCGGGTCGAGCCGGCGCGGTGCCAGCCGGTCGTTCGCGGCCTCGGCCAGCGCGCGGAACCGCGCGTCGCCGCTGTCGAGGTGCGCGAGCCACAGCGTGCCGGGCCAGAAACCGCCGACCCAGCCGCCGTCGGCGACGTAGGTCCACTTCTCGGCACGGGTGATCTCCGGGAACGAGATGATGCCCGGTGCGACCGCCCCGAGCTTGGCGAGGGCGTAGTCGAGTGCGGTGCGCAGCCGCGCGGGGGAGGCCGCGGCTTCCCCGGTGCCGAGCGCGACTCCGGTTCCGGTGAGCAGGGGAGTGGCCGCGGCAGACGCCAGCAGGGTGCGTCGAGACAGGTTCACGAGACTGTCCAGTCCCTTTCATGTCCTTGCGCCCACGGCCACAGTGCCAGAGTGGTCGCAAGCCTGACAAGAATTCGTTCTCACCGCTTCGTTCATGTTTCTGAACAGCGAAAAGGGACCGGGAAGAGTTCATGTGGATGAACGGTTCCCGGTCCGGAGAAGAAGGGCGAAGGCGTCGGGTCGCGCGCGGTTCTGCTTGTGCGGCTTGAGAAAACGACGCTTGTGCGGTTACTCCACGTTGTGCCACACCGCGAACGGGACGTCGACCTCGTCGCGGCTCAGTCCGCCGTGCTCGAACTTCTTGGAGGGGTCGGCGATCGGGAACGCCGGCGACGCCGCCACCGCGACGACGGGACCCGCCTCCGGCTGCGGAAGCCCGAGGTCGGTGGCGTGGTGCACCGTGGCCGTCGAGCCCAGAGTCGTTGCGACGCGGTCGAAAACGGCGTCCTCGCGGCCGGGTTCCGGGTAGAGCCAGCGCATCCGGCCTGCGCCGCCGGAGGGGATCGCGCACTCCTCGCGCACGATCGCGTCCCACGCCTCGACGAGGCCGGGGTCGGGGTCGACGGCGACCTGGCCGTGCGCGGAGTGGGCCACGACGGTCCAACCCTGTGCGGCCCAACGGGAAGCGTGCGCGTCGAGGCGGAGCATCGCCTCGTGCACCGACTCGTCGTACCCGTTGGCGTGCACGTGGTCGTCCACGTTGACGTACGTCCAGAGCAGCCGGGCGTCGGGCAGCGCCTTGTCCACGTCCGCCACGACGTTCGCGACGAGCAGGGGCGGATCCTCCGCCTGGGCGGTGAGTTTGTGCCGAGGGGGCGAGGGTAACCGGGTGCATCCCCGGAGCAGGGCCTTGGCCCAGGTGCCCTCGAGGAGGTCGATCTCGCGGGCCAGGACCGTCGCGCCGTGCCGTTCGAGCACGGTCGGCAGGTCCGGGATCGCCGGCGTGCCGTTGATGGCGTGCACGAGTCCGGAACCGTTGCGGTACACCGTTCCCGCGACGCGGTGGACGTCAGCCGGCACACCGGTCAGCGCGGTCAGCCAGGCCGTCGCGGCCGTCGACGGCACGGTGGAGGAGAGGGTGGAGAGGGAGGCGGCCAGCCACGACTGTTTGGCCACGTCCGACGAGAGACCGTCCACGGCCAGGACGATTACGCCGCGTTGAGCCTTGCTGAGGGCGTGTTCGAGCCGGGAAGGTATCTCCACCAGTGACATCGGGCGACTGTAACGCATCTCATCAGGCCGACTTCGCCTGATCGGGTGCTCTGTTCCCGCAGAATGGTGCCGATGGGGTAAAGGGAACTTGACGAGAAGGAGAGTGGCGGATGGCGGTCGGGGTTCTCGACGTCGGGTGCTTCAGCGCACACCTGGTGGTCGTGGAACGAGACCTGACACGCCCGCTGCTGTCCCACAAGGTCAGGCTGCGCCTGGACCGGGAGCTGGACTCCACCGGCGCGATCACCGCCGCCGGCGTCGAGTCGCTCTGCGCCGCCGTCCGGGCCGCCCGCAAGAAGGCCGGTGACGTCCCCTTCCTGCCGTTCGCCACGTCGTCGGTGCGCGACAGCTCGAACGCCGCCGAGGTCATGCGCAAGGTCGCCAGACGCACCGGCGTGGACCTGAAGGTGTTGTCGGGCAAGGAAGAAGCGCGCTACTCGTACGCGGCGGCGCGGCACTGGTTCGGCTGGAGCGCCGGCCCGATGGTCGTCCTCGACGTCGGCGGCGGCACCGTGGAGCTGGCCGCCGGGTTCGGCGCGGAACCGGAGTTCGCGCTGTCGTTGCCGTTGGGCGCGAGGACTTTGACGCGAAGCGGCCTGGCCGTGGACGAGATGCGGGCCGAGGTCCGCGACCGGCTGGCGGAAGCCTTCCCGCGCGACGAGAGCGCTCGCGCGGTCGGCTGTTCCAAGGTGTTCGAGCAGCTCGCCCGGCTCGCCGGCGCGCGCAACGGCGTCCACGGGCCGCGGCAGCTGCGGTTGAAGGACCTGGAGAAGTGGATTCCCCGGCTCGCGAAGCTCTCGGTGCGCGAACGCGCGGCGCTGCCGGGGATCTCGCGCCACCGGGCCCAGCAGTCGTTGGCGGGCGCGGTGGTCGCGGAGGGGTTGATGAAGGTCTCGGGACACGACGTCGTCGACATCTCGCCGTGGTCCACCAAGGAAGGCCTGCTGCTCGAACTGGTCGAGCGGTCGCGCGGACGGCGCGAGTCAGCCGCCTAGCGCCGTGACGGCGTCGTCGACGTCGGCGAACAGCAGCAGGACCTGGTCGACGGCCGTCATCTCGAGCGGCCGCAACACGACTCTCGTGTCGCTGACGACGCCGAACCGGACGCCGAGCTCGTCGGCCTGGGCCTGGGTCTCCACGAGGGCGCGGATGCCCTCCGACCCGAAGAACCGGACCTCCCGCAGGTCGACGACCAGGGCGGGCGGTTTGCGGTCGAGCAGCTCGGCGAGCCTGCTGGTCACCGGCGCCGACGACATCATGTCGATCTCGCCGGTCAGCGAGACGATCGGGATGGACTGGACATAGGTCGTTCTCTGTCGAAGCTCGTTCATAGGACTCCCGTCCGGACCGACCGTACGCGTCTTTCCGTGACGGTCACAAGCGCAGCGGCCTCCGCCCGGGCCTCAGCCCAGCAGGAAAGCCCTGGTCACGAACATCGCCGCCACCAGAACGGCGAACAGCACGATGAGCCCGATCACAATGCGTGACGCGGCTTTGCTCGGCGGCTTCTGCTCGTGGTGCGTCAGCCCGGTCGTCGTCGACCCGGAGTCGGGCGGCGTGTCACCCGGCGCGACCCCGCCACCGGGCTCCAGGCCGGGCGTGCGGAGCGGGTCGGGGTCAGGAGGGGTTGCGGTCATACGGGGTGAGGTACCCCCTTTTTCAGCCTTCTAGCTGAGCCCAGACCACTTTTCCTCCGCCGTCCGGCGTAGTGCCCCAGCGGACGCTCAGGGCCTGCACGAGCTGCATGCCCCGCCCGCGCGCCGAACCGGGGTCGACAGGTCTCAGCACGGGCTGCTTCGGCGACTCGTCGTGCACCTCGAGGAGCATCCCGCCCGTCGTGCGGCGCACGGCGAGGCTGATCGCCCCCTCGCCGTGGTCGATCCCGTTGGAGACGAGCTCGGTGACCACGAGCTGCGCGTCGTCGGCCAGGTCGTCGGACAACCCCCACGAGCCGGCGGCGTCGCGCACCGCCTTCCTGGCGCGTGCGCAGGACCCGCCCTCGCGGGTCAGGGACACCCGCACCTCAGCCAGTGGGTCGTTCAGCACAAGGCGCATCGTCGCACATCCGGCGCCCCGTTCGGATCTTTCAGCCCCCCGGTGGTCGCATGCCCGGACGTCGTGCTGCACGATTTGGGTCGCACGAGTCGGGCGTGGCGGAAGGAACGGCGACGATGGAGCTCAACGTCGACAGCGAGGTCCAGCGGGGATGGCGAGTGCTCGCCGTCGCCGGTGAGCTGGACATCGACACCGTCCCCGTGCTGTCCGCACGGCTTGATTCGGACGTCAGCGGCGCCCACGCGGTGCTGGACCTGGCGCACCTGCAGTTCATGGACTCGACCGGGCTGGCGCTCGTGCTCGACTGGCACCGGCGGCTGGCCGAGGCCGGCGGGCAGCTGCGGATCGCCTCGGCTCAGGCTCCGGTGCGGCGGTTGTTCGAGCTGGCCGACGTGGCCGAGGTGTTGAGCCTGCACTCGTCGGTGGACGAGGCCGTGCAGGAGTCGGTGGCGCCGTAGCCGCGTGTGCTCGCTCGTCGCGACTTCGTCGCGATGCGGTCGGGGCTTGACCTCAGGGCCCTGGCGAGGCGCTGGGACGGGCGGGAACGGCCGGCCGCAGCGCGGCCGGACCGCCGAAGGCCGCCAGCGGTCCCTCACGCCTCCGCCGACACGCCCAGGTAGTACGCGATCAACCGGATGAGGTGCTCGGTGTCCACGGGCTTCGCCACGTAGTCGGTGGCCCCCGAAGCCAGCGACTTCTCCCGGTCGCCCTTCATCGCCTTCGCGGTCACGGCGATGACCGGCAGGTCCGAGTAGCGTTCCATGGCGCGGATGGCCGAGATCGTGGCGTTGCCGTCCAGCTCCGGCATCATGATGTCCATCAGGACGATCGCCACGTCGTCGTACTGCTCCAGCGCGCGCACGCCCGTGATGCCGTTGTCGGCGTAGATGGCCTCCAGGCCCACCAGCTCCAGCACGCTCGTCAGGGCGAAGACGTTGCGCAGGTCGTCGTCGACGACCAGGACCTTCTCGCCGTGGAAGCGGATCGAGCCGGACGCGGCGAGGACCGGGGCCGGGGTGACGATCGGGGTCGGTTCGGGCAGGACGACCGCCTCCGAGACGACCTTGCCGAGCGGCAGGCAGAGGGTGAAGGTCGAGCCGATGCCCGGTTCGGAACGGACGCGCAGGGCGCCGTTGAGGAGCTGGGCCAGCTCGCGGCTGATCGAGAGGCCCAGGCCCGTGCCGCCGTACTTGCGGGACGTGGTGCCGTCGGCCTGCTGGAACGCCTCGAAGATCACGGCGAGCTTCTCGGCAGGGATGCCGATGCCCGTGTCGTGCACGTCGAACGCCACCGTGGACGGGTCGTCCATGCGCACGTGCAGGCGGATGCCGCCGTCGTGGGTGAACTTCACGGCGTTCGACAGGAGATTGCGCAGGATCTGCTGCAGGCGGTGCTCGTCGGTGCGCAGGGTCTCGGGCACGTTCGGGTCGACCCGCACGGAGAACTCGAGGTTCTTCTCCGCGGTCAGCGGCAGGCACAGGGTCTCGACGTAGCGGACCAGCTCGTCCACGCGGACCGGGTCCTCGTGCAGGGTCATGTGGCCCGCCTCGACCTTGGTCAGGTCGAGGATGTCGTTGATCAGCTGCAGCAGGTCGGAGCCGGACGAGTGGATCGTGCGGGCGAACTCGACCTGCTTCGCGTTCAGGTTGCCGTCGAGGTTGTCGGCCAGCAGCTTGGCGAGGATCAGCAGCGAGTTCAACGGCGTGCGGAGCTCGTGGGACATGTTCGCCATGAACTCGGACTTGTACTTCGACGCCGTCTGCAGCTGGCGGGCGCGGTCCTCCAGCTCCTCGGAACCGGCCCTCAGCTCCGTCGTGAGGCGCTGGGACTCGACGAGCAGGGCATCGGTGCGGGAGTTGGCCAGCAGCGTGTTCACGTTGACGCCGATGGCCTCCTTGAGCTGGTCCAGGAGGTCGAGGTGGACGTCGGAGAACTCGTTCAGCGACGCCAGCTCGATCACGCCCAGGGTCTCGCCCTGGAACAGGACCGGCAGGATCACCAGGTTGACCGGGGCCGACTCGCCCAGCGCCGAGGAGACGGTCAGGTAGGTGCCCGGCACCTCCCTGACCAGGATCGTCTTCTTCTCGAGCGCCGACTGGCCCACCAGCGACTCGCCCATCGCCACGTGCGTGGTGCGGGCGGTGTCGAGGCGGAAGCCGTACGTGGCGGTCAGCTCCAGGGTCTGCTTGGAGTCGTCCTCCTCGATCTGGAAGAACGCGCCGTGGTGGGCGCTGACCAGCGGCGTCAGCTCGCTCATGATCAACGACGCCAGCGCGCGCAGGTCGCGGTGGCCCTGCATCAGGCCCGAGAGCCGCGCGAGGTTGGTCTTGAGCCAGTACTGCTCGCGGTTGGCGCGGGTGGTCTCCTTCAGGTTGGCGATCATCTGGTTGACGTTGTCCTTGAGCTCGGCGAGCTCGCCGGACGCGTCGACGGTGATCTGCCTGGTCAGGTCGCCCGCGGTCACGGCAGTGGCGACGGCGGCGATCGCGCGGACCTGGGTGGTGAGGTTCGAGGCGAGCTGGTTGACGTTGTCGGTCAGCTTCGACCACGTGCCGGCCACGCCGTCGACCTCGGCCTGGCCGCCGAGCTTGCCCTCGGTGCCGACCTCGCGGGCGACGCGGGTGACCTCGTCGGCGAACGACGACAGCTGGTCCACCATCGTGTTGATCGTGGTCTTGAGCTCGAGGATCTCGCCGCGGGCGGCGACGTCGATCTTCCTCGTCAGGTCGCCCTTCGCGACGGCCGTGGTGACCTGGGCGATGTTGCGGACCTGGTTGGTCAGGTTGTCCGCCATGAAGTTCACCGAGTCGGTGAGGTCCTTCCACGTGCCCGCGACGCCGGACACGCGCGCCTGACCACCGAGGATGCCCTCGGTACCGACCTCGCGGGCGACGCGGGTGACCTCGTCGCCGAACGCGCGCAGCGTGTCGACCATGCCGTTCAGCGTGTCGGCGAGGGTCGCGACCTCGCCCTTCGCCTCGACGGTGATCTTCTTCGACAGGTCGCCGTTCGCGACGGCGGTGGCGACGGCGGCGATGTTGCGGACCTGGTCGGTCAGGTTGTCCGCCATCAGGTTGACGTTGTCGGTCAGGTCCTTCCAGGTGCCGGCGACGCCCTGCACGCGCGCCTGGCCGCCCAGGCGGCCGTCCGTGCCGACCTCGCGGGCGACGCGGGTGACCTCCTCCGCGAACGACGACAGCTGGTCGACCATCGTGTTCAGCGTGGACTTGAGCTCGAGGATCTCGCCGCGCGCGTCGACGGTGATCTTCTGCGACAGGTCGCCGTTGGCCACCGCGGTCGCGACGTGGGCGATGTTGCGGACCTGGTTGGTCAGGTTGTTCGCCATGAAGTTGACGTTGTCGGTGAGGTCGCGCCAGGTGCCCGCGACGCCCGGCACCGTCGCCTGACCGCCCAGGCGGCCCTCGGTGCCGACCTCGCGGGCGACGCGCGTGGCCTCGTCGGCGAACGAGCTGAGCTGGTCGACCATCGTGTTGATCGTGGTCTTGAGCTCGAGGATCTCGCCGCGGGCGTCGATCGTGATCTTCTGCGTCAGGTCGCCGCGCGCGATCGCGGTCGTGACCTGGGCGATGTTGCGGACCTGGGTCGTGAGGTTGTTCGCCATGACGTTCACCGACTCGGTGAGGTCGCGCCAGGTGCCCGCGACGCCCGGCACCTGCGCCTGACCGCCCAGCCGGCCGTCCGAACCGACCTCACGGGCCACGCGGGTGACCTCGTCGGCGAACGCGGACAGCTGGTCGACCATCGTGTTGATCGTCGACTTGAGCTCGAGGATCTCGCCGCGCGCGTCGACGGTGATCTTCTGCGTCAGGTCGCCCTGCGCGACGGCGGTCGTGACCTGCGCGATGTTGCGGACCTGGGTCGTCAGGTTCTCCGCCATGAAGTTGACGTTGTCGGTGAGGTCGCGCCAGGTGCCGGCGACGCCGGGGACCTTCGCCTGGCCGCCCAGCTTGCCGTCCGTGCCGACCTCGCGGGCGACGCGCGTGACCTCGTCGGCGAACGACGACAGCTGGTCGACCATCGTGTTCAGCGTGTTCTTCAGCTCCAGCATCTCGCCGGAGACGTCGACGGTGATCTTCTGCGTCAGGTCGCCGTTGGCCACCGCGGTCGCGACGTGGGCGATGTTGCGGACCTGGTTGGTCAGGTTGTTCGCCATCGAGTTGACGTTGTCGGTGAGGTCGCGCCAGGTGCCGGCGACGCCGGGGACCTTCGCCTGACCGCCCAGCCGGCCCTCGGTGCCGACCTCGCGGGCGACGCGGGTGACCTCGTCGGCGAACGACGACAGCTGGTCGACCAGGCCGTTCACCGTCGAGCCGAGCGTGGCGAACTCGCCGCGCAGCG
This sequence comes from Lentzea sp., assembly GCF_036380075.1. Classification (NCBI taxonomy): domain Bacteria; kingdom Bacillati; phylum Actinomycetota; class Actinomycetes; order Pseudonocardiales; family Pseudonocardiaceae; genus Lentzea; species Lentzea sp. Next base: position 78,034 of record NZ_DASVFL010000323.1, read on the forward strand.
TCTGGTCCGACATGCGCTTGGTCAGGTCGCCCTCGGCGACGGCGGCGAGCACGCGGCTCAGCTCGGTCGTCGGCCGCATCAGGTCCTCGACCAGGCCGTTCACCGAGTCCGCGATCAGCGACCAGCCCCCGGCCGTGCCGGCGGGCGCCACCCGTTCGGTGAGCCTGCCCTCCTGGCCGACGGCCTGCCGGACCCGGCCCAGCTCACCGGCGAGCCACTGGTTGCGCTCCGCGATCTCGTTGAACACGTCCGCGAGGGCGGAGACGGGCCCGTTTCCCGGCACGACCAGCCTGCGGCGGAAGTTGCCGTCACGCAGGTCCTTCATCGCCGAGAGAACCCTGTCGAGGGTCGCGTCCGTCTCTTCGCTGGCCGTGGTCACTCCAAGCCTCCGTGCCTCGGTGGTCGCAGCCAAGCCTGCCACGTTAGGTTGGGAGCGAGGTAACTTGATGCCGCGATGCACGCCAACTACCCGCAGGAGGCCGTGATGATCCGGCCGACCGCGCAGGACGAGAGCGGATGAGCAGCGCCGTGGGCATCGACCTGGACGGCTGGCAGCGCCTGGTGGACGGGCTGCGCGAAGCCGTCCTCGTCGTGGACCCGGCAGGGGTGGTGCGCGTCCGCAACGCCGCCGCGGCCGACCGGTTCCCCCGCCTGCACCTCGGCGAACGCTTCGACGTGCACGTCGCGGGCCGTCAGCACGACCTGGGCGAGGGCTGGAGCGCCTGGTACTTCACCGACTCGGCGCTCGACCACGCCCACCTGCGGCTCGCGAGCGGCACCTCGCGCGAGGCGACCCTGAAGACCATCGTGCAGCTCGCCGCGGAACTGCTGGGCGAGCACTGCGTCGCCGTGGTCCCCGCCACCCGCGACCGCCTGGAGTGGTGGCGCTGCGGCGGCGGCGAGCCGACGGTCACCCGCACGCCCCGCCGCGCGTCGGCCATCACCGAGGTGCTGACGGGCGAGTCGACGTTCGCGAGGATCACCTCTCTGGGTGAAGGCAGCTGGGGCGTGCCGGAGGACTTCGGCTGCGCGCTGGCCGTCCCGCTCGGGGTGGGGGGCGCGCTGGTGGTGCTGCGGCAGGGCGACTTCGCGCCGAACGACGTCGAACGCGTCCGGCTGTTCGGCAAGCACGCCGCCGCGGCGCTGGAGTCGTCGTCGAAGCTGACCGACCAGAAGCGGACGATCGAGATCCTGCGGTCGGCGCTGCTGCCGTTGCCGCTGCCCGAGGTGCGGGGCATGTCGCTGGCCTCGGTGTTCATCCCCGCCCACCAGCGCGCGCTGGTCGGCGGCGACTTCTACGACGTGCACCCGCGCACGGACGGCTCGGCCACGTTCGCGCTCGGCGACGTCTGCGGTCACGGCCTGGAGGCCGCGGTCCACAGTGGACGGGTGCGGCAGTCGCTGCAGGCGCTGTCGCTCGTCGAGACGAACCCGGTGCGGCTGCTGCACCTGCTGAACACGTCGTTGCGCGCCACCGGGTCCAAGCTCTTCACCACGCTCGTCGTGGGCGAGCTCGTGCCGCTGGCGGCCGGGGGAGCGCGGCTGTCGCTGGCCTCCGGCGGGCACCCCGTGCCGTTGATCCTGCGGGCCGACGGCAGCGTCCAGGAGGTCAGCGCGACCGGCGCGATCGTCGGCATCCTGGCGGACGTCCGGTTCTCCGGCGAGCAGGTCACGCTGGCACCCGGCGACACGCTGGTGCTGTACTCCGACGGGTTCACCGAGGCCCGCGCGCACACCGACCGCACCGAGCTGTTCGGCGAGCAGCGGCTGCGGGCGGTGCTCAAGGAGTGCAAGGGGCTGTCGGCGGAGGAGATCGCGCGGCACTGCGAGGCGGCGGTGCTGAAGTGGCTCGACCACGACGACCACGACGACCTCGCGCTGCTGGCCGTCCAAGCGATGTGAGCGTTCCCACGCGGCTGTGAATTTCCGGCCGAGCGTTCACCCGCCGTTCGTTTGCCCGGCAAGCTCGACCGGCTGAGATCGGCGCATGTCCCACTCACACGATCACCCGCACGGTGATCACGCGCACCACCACCTCGAGGTAGAGCCGGTCGAGGGCAGCTGGCTCGACGCCGGGGACGACCGCCCGTCGTCGGTCGAGCGCCGCCGGTTCCTGGCGGGCCTGGGCATCGCGGCCGGTGCCGCCGGTGTGGCCGCCGCGGCCGGCACGGGCACGGCGCGGGCGCACGTGCCCGTCAACCCGTGGGGCGGCGGTGACCGCTGGTACGCCGGCGACCACCACATCCACACGCAGTACTCCGACGACGGCCAGTACACGGTCGAGCAGCAGGTGGCGAAGGCCCGCGAGTTCGGGCTCGACTGGGTCGTCATCACCGACCACGGCGGCCCCGCGCACCAGAAGTTCTCGATCGACCAGGTGACGCCGGACGTCGAGCGCGCCCGCCGCGCGCACCGCGACGTGCTGGTCTACCAGGGTCTGGAGTGGAACATCCCCGGCGCGGAGCACGCCACCGTGTTCCTGCCGCCCGGCAAGCACGCCGTCGACATCCTCAAGGCGTTCGAGCTGTCCTACGACGGCCGCATCGCGAGCGGCGCCGAACCGCTCGCCCTGGCCGCGCTGCGGTACCTGGAGGCGCAGGTCCTCTCCGGACGGACCGAGATCGCGCTGATGTTCGCGAACCACCCGTCCCGGCGCGGCGTGGACAGCCCGCACGAGATCCGCGGCTGGCGCGACGCGGCCCCCGGCGTCGCGGTCGGCATGGAGGGCGCGCCCGGCCACCAGGCCGCCGGCATCCCCAAGTCCGCGGGCGGCCCCGGCCGTGCGCGCGGCTACTACGACACGGCCGCCCCGCTGCCCGAGTCGTTCCCCGCCTACCCGGCCGAGTCCTACCGCACGCACGGCGGCTTCGACTGGATGACCGCGAAGGTCGGCGGCCTGTGGGACTCGCTGCTCGCCGAGGGCCGGCCGTGGTGGATCACCGCGAACTCCGACGTGCACCAGGTCTTCGGCGACACCTTCACGCAGGGCGGGCAGGACCACGCCACGACCGGGTCGCGGGGCGCTCCGATCGACTCGGGCGTGAAGCAGACCGGCTACGGCGACTTCTTCCCCGGCCAGTACGGCGCGAACGTCGTGGGAGCGCGCTCGCGGTCCTATGTGGACGTCATGCGCGGCCTGCAGTCCGGCAAGGTCCTGACCGTGCACGGACGGCTGGTCGACGGCCTGGAGCTGCGCGTGCGGTCACGGGACGACCTGCGCGGCGTGACGCTGGGCGGCCGGACCTTCGTGCGCCGCGGCGGCGACGTCGAGGTGACCATCGAGGTCGTCCGCGCGTCCGGGCCGAACTTCTCGGGCGCGGTGCCGTCGCCGGCGAAGGTCGACCTGATCTCGGGCCCCGTCACCGGTCCCGCCGCCGACCGCGACGTGTTCTCGGCGCCGGAGACGGTCGTCACGAAGACGTTCGAGGTGCCGCGCAAGGGCAAGATCCGCTTCACGCACACGTTCAAGGGCGTCGAGCGGTCGTTCTACCTGCGGTTGCGGGGCAGCGACGGCAAGCGCCTCACCTCCGCCGGTGACCCGGTGGTCGACGAGATCGCGAACTCCGACCCGTGGGCCGACCTCTGGTTCTACGCCAACCCGGTGTTCGTCGACGTGATCTGAGTGCCGATGACCGACAGCAGCTGGAGCTTCTCGTAGCTCTCGGTGCCCGGCGTGGCCGTGTAGACGAGCAGGATGTGCGCCTGGTCGGGGTCGAGGAGCGTCTGGCACTGCAGCTCCAGGGCTCCGACCGAGGGGTGCGCGTACCGCTTGGACTCCTTGGGGCGCAGGCCGATCTCGTGGGCCTCCCACACGGTCCGGAACTCCGCGCTCCCGGCCAGCAGCAGGTCGACGTAGTGCGCGGCGCGGGACCGCGGTCCCCGCCGCGTCACGGCCTCGCGCAGGCCGGAGGCGAACATGCGGCCCAGGAAGTCGTGGTCGTCGGGGTGGTAGAGCGCCCGGCAGGCCGGGTCGGTGAACCAGCGGTAGCCGAGGCTGCGAGCCGGGCCGGTGTACCGGGTCGTGTCCCCGACGAGCGCGGCGCCCAGCGGCGTCTGGAGCAGCGTCTCGCCGAGCTCGGTGACGACCTCGGCCGGCGTGTCCCGCAGGCGGTCGAAGATGCGGGCGAGACCGGGGCTGACGTGCTCGCTGAGCGCGCCGCGCGACGGCGCCTCGTGCCCGGCGAGCCGGAAGAGGTGGTCGCGTTCGTCGAGCGACAGGTGCAGGCCCTGGGCGATGGCGGCGATCATCTGCGGCGACGGGTGCGGCCCGCGTTCCTGCTCCAGCCGCGCGTAGTAGTCGGCGGACATGTTGCACAGGGCGGCGACCTCCTCGCGCCGCAGTCCGCTGGTCCTGCGCCGCGGCCCGCGCGGCAGCCCGACGTCCTCCGGCTGCACCGCCTCCCTGCGCAGCCGCAGGAACTCCGCCAGTCCCGTTCTGTCGATCACCGGGGGCCTCCTCTCCGTGTCATCACCCTTTCTAGTGCTGCCGCGGCGCCGTAGCCACGGATCGTCAGGTCCTGGATGAGGATCGGTGGGTCCGGCCACTGTGGAGGCAACCCCACGACGAGCAGGAGAGTGCGATGGCCCGCAAGCAGTTCGACATCCAGGTCCCGGACCTGACCGGCAAGAGGGCGGTCGTCACCGGCGCCAGCGACGGCATGGGCCTGGGCATCGCCCGCAGGCTCGCCGCCGCCGGCGCCGAGGTCGTTCTGCCCGTCCGCAACCAGCGCAAGGGCACGGCGGCCGTCGAGGAGATCCGCCGTCACGTGCCCGGTGCCAGGGTGTCCCTCCGGGCGCTCGACCTCTCGTCGCTCGGTTCGGTCGCCGAGCTGGGCAGGACGATGCGGGACGAGGGCGAGCCGATCCACGTCCTGGTCAACAACGCCGGCGTCATGACCCCGCCCGAGCGCCAGACCACGGCCGACGGGTTCGAGCTCCAGTTCGGCACCAACCACCTGGGCCACTTCGCCCTGGTCATGGGTCTGCTGCCGCTGCTGAAGGCGGGACGCGCCCGCGTGACCTCGCAGCTCAGCATCTCCGCCAACCAGGGCGCCATCAACTGGGACGACCTGAACTGGGAGCGCTCCTACAACGGCGGCAGGGCCTACAGCCAGTCGAAGATCGCCCTCGGCCTGTTCGGGCTGGAGCTGGCCCGCCGTTCCGCCGCGGGCGGGTGGGGGATCACCAGCAACCTCTCGCACCCCGGCATCGCGCCGACGAACCTGCTCGCGGCCCGGCCGGAGATCGCCCGCTCGTCCGACACGCTGGGGGTGAAGGTCATCCGGTTCCTGTCGGCGCGGGGGATCGTCGTCGGCACGGTCGAGTCGGCGCAGCTGCCGGCGGTGCTCGCGGCGACCTCCCGGGAGCCCGGTGTGTTCTTCGGGCCGAAGGGGCTGGCCGGTCTCGGCGGTCCTCCCGCCGAGGTCGAGCTGTACAGCCGGCTGCGGTCGGTCGAGGAGGCGCGGCGCGTGTGGGAGAAGTCCGAGGAACTGGTCGGGGTGCGGGCCGCCTGACGGCCACGTGCGCCGGTCAGCGGACTCCGTGCGGGCGGAACTGGATGCTGATGCGCGGTCCCACGACCTTCGACGTCTTCGGGATCGCGTGCTCCCACGTGCGCTGGCAGGACCCGCCCATCACCAGCAGGTCGCCGTGCCCCAGCGCGTACCGGTGCGTCTCGCCGCGGCCGCCGCGGGGCCGCAGCAGCAACGCGCGGGGCGTCCCGACGGACAGGATGGCGACCATCGTGTCCTCGGTCTGGCCGCGGCCGATCGTGTCGCCGTGCCACGCCACGGAGTCGCGCCCGTCGCGGTAGTAGCAGAGCCCGGCGGTCGTGAAGGGCTCGCCCAGTTCGGCCGCGTAGAAGGAGGACAGCATCGACCGGGCCGTGGTCAGCACGGCGGACGGCAGCGCGCCGGGGTAGAAGCAGAGCAGGCGCGGCACGTCGACCACGGTGTCGTACATCTGGCGGCGTTCGGCGCGCCACGGCACGTGGTCGACCAGGTCGTCGAACAGGGCGTCGGCGCCGGAGAGCCAGCCCGGCTGCACGTCGATCCACGCGCCGTCGTCCAGCCGGGTGCGACGCGGTGCGAGCGGGGCCAGCTCGGGCTCCGCTTCCAGGTCGAACAGCGATCCCTGGCGCATGGACCGCAGCATAATCGAACGTGTGTTCTACGGCGACAGCGTGGCCCACACGGCGTCGGCGACCAGGTCGCGGGCTGCTTCCAGGTCGAAGACGCCCAGCAGGAAGCGGCGCACCGACTCGTGGGCCGGGCCCATCGCCACCGGTTCCAGCGCCCACGGCGGGATCGGGCGCAGTTCGCCGGCCGCCGTCCGCTCTGAGAACCACGTCAGGACCGGCGCGAACTCCGCCTGCTTCGCCGCCGGGTCGGCGTGGTCGGGGGCCGCGTACAGGAAGCGGGCGCGGCTCGGGTTCGCCGTGACCCAGTCGAGGTAGCGCAGCGCCAGGTCGCGCACGGCGTCCCGGGCTGGGCGGGAGTCCAGGGCCGGGAGCATCGCGGCCACGCAGCGGGCGTAGCTGTCGGCGTAGAGCTGGGCGAACACGCCGGCCCGGCTGCCGAAGTGGTGGTAGATGCTGCCGTTGGACATTCCCGAACGTTCGGTCAGGGCGGCGATCGTCACGGCGTCCAGCCCGCCCTCCGAGACGAGCGAGAGCGCCGCGTCGAGGAGAGACTGTCGTCGGTCGGCCACGAGGGTTAGAGTACCGCTCTGGAGCGACGCTCCAGAGAAGGGGAGAGCAATGGCGCTGTCGATTCCCGGCCTGCTGCGCGAGCGAGTCGCGCGCACGCCCGACGCCGAGGCGATGCGGTACCGCGACGGCGACGGCTGGGCCTCGCTCACCTGGTCCGGGCTCCAGCGGAGGGTGGCGGAGCAGGCGTTCGGGCTGCGTGAGCTGGGTCTGCGCAAGGGCGACCGGGTGGCGCTGATGGGGCGCACAAGCATCGACTGGATCATCACCGACCTCGCCGTGCTCGCGGCCGGCGGTGCCACCACCACCATCTACCCGAACAGCACCGAGTCCGAGGTCGCGCACATCATCGGCGACTCCGGCAGCCGCGTGGTGGTCGTCGAGACCGACGAGCACGCGGGTCTGGTGCCGGACGGCGTGGAGGTGCTGCGGTTCGGCCGGGTGCCCGGCGGCGAGGGCGACTACGACGCGCTGGTCGACGACCTCCGGCTCGGCGACCTGGCGACGTTGATCTACACCTCCGGCACGACCGGCACGCCCAAGGGCGTCGAGCTCACCCACGAGAACTGGCTGACGACGGCGGAGGCCATCGCGTCGCTCGGCATCCTCGAGGAGACCGACCTGCACTTCCTGTGGCTGCCGCTGTCCCACGCGTTCGGCAAGGTGCTGACGATGGCGATGATCGCCGCGGGCGTGCCGACCGCCGTCGACGGCAGCGTCGAGCGGATCGTCGACAACCTCGGCGAGCTCAGGCCGACGATCGTGGCCGCCGCGCCGCGCATCTTCGAGAAGATCCACGGCCGGATTGTCGCGGGCGCGCGGGAGAAGGGCGGGCTCACCGAGAAGGTCTTCCGGTGGGCCGACCGGGAGCACGGTCCCGCGACCGCCTGGCTCGCGGACCGGCTGATGTACCGCAAGCTCCGCGACCGCGTCGGCGGGCGGATCCGGTACTTCGTGTCCGGCTCGGCGCCGCTCGCACCGGAGATCGCGGAGTTCTTCACCCGCGCCGGGATCACGATCCTGGAGGGCTACGGGCTCACCGAGTCGTCCGCGGCGACGTTCTTCAACCGGCCGGGCATGATCCGCGCCGGCACGGTCGGGCCGCCCATCCCCGGTATGGAGGTCAAGATCGCCGAGGACGGCGAGGTGCTCCTGAAGGGGCCGGGCGTCATGCGCGGCTACCACAACCGGCCGGACGCGACGGCCGAGACGCTGGTCGACGGGTGGCTGCACACCGGCGACATCGGCGAGCTCGACGACGCGGGGCGGTTGCGGATCACCGACCGCAAGAAGGAACTCATCAAGACCTCCGGCGGCAAGTACGTCGCGCCTGCCCGGATCGAGAGCATGATCAACGCCGCGTCGCCGTACATCAGCAACGTGATCGTGCACGGCGACCGCCGCAAGTACTGCGTGGCCCTCGTGACGCTCGACGAGGACACCGCCGGCGGACTGTCCGGAAAGGACGCCGAGGCCGAGGTCGGCCGCGCGGTGGAGGCGGTCAACGCCCAGCTCGCGCGGCACGAGACGATCAAGCGCTTCGCCGTGCTGGAGAAGGACTTCAGCGTCGAGGACGGGCTGCTGACCGCGTCGTTGAAGCCTCGCCGCCGCGAGATCGAGAAGCGGTTCAAGGACACGCTCGACAGCCTGTACTGACGCGCGGAACCGCCCGCCGAC
>NZ_DASVFL010000324.1:0-30455 GCF_036380075.1 Lentzea sp.
CGAAAAGGAGTTGCCGCCCGCCGCGGCCCCGGTGTTGCATGCGTCGACACCGGGGCGGCGGGGGAGCGGCGGATGCACGAGGGCGAGATCGAGACGGACGTGTCCCTCGTGGACTCCCTGATCCGCTCGCAGTTCCCGCGCTGGCGGGGACTTCCCGTCACGCGGGTGCACCACGGCGGCACCAACAACGCGCTCTACCGCCTCGGCGACGAGCTGGCGGTGCGGCTGCCGCGCATCGGGTGGGCGAAGGACGAGGCCGAACGGGACTTCGGCATCGTGCCGCGGCTCGCCCCGCACCTCCCGGTCGCCGTGCCGGAACCGCTGGAGCTGGGGGAGCCCACCGAGGACTACCCGTACCGGTGGACGGTCGTGCGCTGGCTGCCCGGCGGCATCTCGGCCATCGGCGAAGTCGCCTCCGACACGCCCCAACGCCTCGCGGAGTTCCTCCAGGCGTTGCAGGGCATCGACACCGGCGGTCGCGAGTGGACCACCTACCGCGGGCGGCGGGACCACTCGAACAGCGACGAGCGGGTCCGTTCCTGCATCGCCGAGCTCGGCGACAACCCGCGGTTGCTCGCCCTGTGGCGGGAGGTGCTCGACGCACCGCGCTGGGACGGGCCCGGCCGGTGGCTGCACGCCGACCTGCACCGGGGCAACCTGCTGTTCACCGGCGGCGAACTGACCGGTGTGGTCGACTGGGGTTCCGCGGGCGTCGGGGACCCGGCCGGGGACCTGATGACGGCGTGGCTGTTCCTGGACGCGCGGGGCAGGGCGCTGTTCCGGCGCGAGCTGCGCGAGTTCGACGACGCCGCCTGGACGCGGGCACGGGGGTGGGCGCTGGAGATGGCGGTGGTCGCGCTGCCGTACTACCGCGACACCAACCCGTTCCTCGCCGGCATCGCCCGGCACGTCCTCGACCAGCTACTGGCGGAACGCGCCGGGTGACGTGCCCGTCTCGCGGAGGAAGAACTTCGTGAAGTTGGTGGCCTCGCTGAACCCCAGCCGGTGCCCGATCGCCGCCGACGACAGGTCGGTGTGCACGAGCAGCCGTTTCGCCTCCAGCGCCACGCGGGCGTCGATCAGCGCCTTCGCCGTCCGCCCGGTCGCGGCGAGGCAGATGCGGTTGAGGCTGCGCAGCGAGTAGCCGATCGCCGCCGCGTACTCGGCGGCGTTGCGCGACCTGGCGAAGGCGCGTTCCAGCTCGCGCTGGAAGCGGTGGAACCGCTCGTCGGCGGGCGCGGGAGCGTCACCGGGCAGCCGGGCGACGCGCAGCAGCAGGGCGCCCAGCAGCTGCCGGAGCAGGTCCACCGGCTCGTTCGTCAGCAGGTTGCGGCGGTACTCGTGCCGCAGCTCCTGCACGGCGCGGGCGAAGACCGCCCGGTCGGCCTCCGGCACGGCGTGGCGGACCGGGCCGAACGGGTCGAGCGGCTGGTTCGGGAACGCCGGGGTGAACAGCACCAGGAACGCCTCCGCGTCACCGGCCGGGAGGCGGAGCACCCGGCCGGGACTGACGTGCAGCAGCGTGCCCGGCCCGCAGAGGTGGTCCACGAAATCGACCATGACCTCCGCCGTGCCGGACGTGACCAGGAACAGCTGGTGGAAGTCGGTCCGGTGGACCTTCGCCAGCGTGTCCGCGGTGAGCCTGCGGCGGAGTGCGGCGAGGTCGAGCACCTCGAGACCCAGCTTGCCGCGATCGGGGTTGCTGAACCCGAACTGCGCGACCTGTCCACTTCTGACCATGGTAAGGCGTGATCCTACCTCGTTCCCGGGGCCGCGGCGGGACATCGTTGTACCCATGAACAACAAGGAACTCGTCCTCAAGGCCACCGGTGAGCTGTTCGGCGACCGGGACCCGTCCGCTGTGGACCGCTGGGTCGCGCCGGACTACCGCCAGCACAGCTCGCTCGCCGCCGACGGACCCGAGGCGCTGCGCGGCCTCGTCTCGACCCTGCCGGAGGGCTTCCGCTACGAACCGGCCCGGGTCGTCGCGGACGGCGATCTCGTCGCGTTGCACGGCGTCTACCACGGCTTCGGGCCGCAGCCGCTGGTCGCGTTCGACCTCTTCCGGGTGCGGGACGGCAAGCTCGCCGAGCACTGGGACGCGCTCACGCCCGTGGTCGAGCGGACCGCGAGCGGACGGTCCCAGACGGACGGGCAGGACAAGCCGTCCGACGCCGACACCGAGCAGAGCCGCGCGCTGGTGCTGGAGTTCGCGCAGCGGATCCTCCAGGACGCCGACTACTCGGTCCTGACCGACTACATCTCCACCGAGACCTACCTCCAGCACAACCCGGAGGCCGCCGACGGCCTGGACGGGTTCGGCGCCGCGGCCGCCCGGTGGGCGTCGGAGGGCAAGAACCTCGTCTACAAGACCGTCCACAACGCGGTGGCCGAGGGCGACCTCGTGCTGCTGCAGTCGGAAGGCGAGTTCGGCGAGCCGGTGGCGTACTGGGACCTGTTCCGCGTGGACGGCGGCAGGATCGTCGAGCACTGGGACGTCATCGCGCCGATCCCCGCGGACCTGCCGCACGCCAACGGGGTGTTCTGAGCCGTGCCGACCGGACCGTTCCCGCCCGCTCCCGCCGAGGACCTCGACGAGCTGGCCACCCGCGCCCTGCGGATGCTCGGCGACGACCCGTGGGCGCCGGCGTTCTCCGTTCCGGGGGACGCCGCCGCACGGCGACGGGCGCTGCACGCGGTGCTGACCGTCCGCGCGCCCGCGCCGCTGGACCCGGAGCTCCTCGCGGTGCTGGACGCGCTGCTGGGCGGCGAGCGGCGGCAACGGCCGGTCACCGACGTCTCCACGCTGCCCGCGCCCGTCTCGCTGTGGCGCGGGGACATCACGCGGCTGGCGGCCGACGCGATCGTCAACGCCGCCAATGACGCCCTGCTGGGGTGTTTCCAGCCGCTGCACGACTGCGTCGACAACGCGATCCACGCCGCCGCCGGGCCGCGGCTGCGGGAGGAGTGCCACCGGATCATGTCGGCGCGGGGAACACCGGAACCCACCGGCACGGCGACGCTGACCCCCGGCTACCACCTGCCCGCGCCGTTCGTGCTGCACACGGTCGGCCCGATCGTGCGCGGGCGGCTCGCCGAGGAGCACGAGGCCGCGCTGGCCCGCTCGTACCGGGCGTGCCTGGACCTGGCCGCCGGGGAGCCGCGGATCCGCTCGGTGGCGTTCTGCGGCATCAGCACGGGTGTCTTCGGGTTCCCGAAGGGGCCGGCGGCGCGGATCGCCGTCACCACCGTCCGGGAGTGGCTGGCCGCGCGGCCCGGCCGGCTCGACCGGGTGGTGTTCGTGGCCTTCACCGCCGACGACCTCGCTTCGTACCGGGAGTTGCTGTGACGCTGGAACGCTGGCTGGACGAGGCGGACCGGGTGCTGGTCGCGGCGGGCGCGGGGCTGTCCGCGGCCGCCGGGTACGACTACTCGGACACCCGGCGGTTCGCGGAGCTGTTCCCCGCCCTGCACCGCAGGGGGCTGCGGGCGAGGTACCAGCTCATCGGACTGCCGCTGCCGCCGGCGTTGCTGTGGGGTTACTGGGGCGTGCACGTCGGCGACATCCGGTTCGGCGAGGAGCCCAACCCGGTCTACGCGCGGCTGCGGGAGCTGGTCGGGGCGCGGGACCACTTCGTCCTGACGTCCAATGTGGATGGTCTGTTCGCCCGCAACGGGTTCGCGGAGGACCGCGTGTGGACGCCGCAGGGCGACTACGGCCGGTACCAGTGCGAGACGCCGTGCACGCGGGAGACGTGGCCGAGCCGGCCGATCGTCGAGGCCGCGCTCGCCGGCTGCGACGCCTCGACGGGGGAGACCTCGGCGGTGCCGTCGTGCCCGCGCTGCGGCGGGCCGGTCTTCCTCAACGTGCACAAGGGACCCGAGTACGTGCCGGACCACTACCGGCCGGCCGGGCGGAGGCTGCGCGACTGGCTCGCGGACGACGTGCTGGTGATCGAGATCGGCGCCGGGTGGAGCACGCCCGCGGTGATCCGCCGGCCGGTCGAGCAGGTGGTGCGCGCACTGCCCGGGGCGCGGCTCGTGCGCATCAACCGCGACCACGCCGAGGTGCCCGGTGATCTCGCCGGGCGGGCGCTCTCGCTCCGCGCCGACGTGGCGGAGGTGATCGTCTGAGGCCACAGCACCCTGAACCCATAGCACAGGGCGCCATCCGCGAACCGGCGTAATGCTCCCCGCCATCTGGGGCCATTCGTCAGGTTACGTAGATGAGAAAGTTTCACTACCCCTCTCGACGGCACCTCCGATCTGTGCGTACGGTGACCAAGCACTAACCGTACCGGCCAGTAGTAACCCGAGCTGAATTCCTTTCTCCCCACCCCTGCAGGGTGAGGAAGTGAGCGCAGTGGACATGCCGTCGGATCGAGAACGGGTGCTGTGCCTGAGTCCCTTCAGCACCCCCAACCCTGCCCTCGTGGTCGCGGCCGAGCGAGCGGGCGCACTCGGTGTGCTCGACCTCGGGCCGAACGCCGCCGCCGACCTCGCCCGCGTCGCCGCGCGGCACCCCGGTGCGTTCGGGGTGCGGCTGCACGGGCCGGTGGCGGCGCCGCTGCCGCAGAGCGTCGACACGGTCGTCGTCGATCTCGAACGCTATCGTCCCGATCCCGCTGAGCTGGGCGAACGCCGTGTTCTCGCGATCGTCACCTCGGTGGCGGAGGCCGTTGCGGCGATCGAGTGGGGCGCGGCCGGGGTGATCGCGAAGGGTGCCGAGTCCGGCGGCCGGGTGGGTGGGTCACCCGCGTTCGTGTTGCTCCAGCAGGTGCTCGCGCTGACCGGGCTGCCGGTCTGGGCGGCCGGGTCGATCGGCCCCGACACGGCTGCCGCGGCCGTCGCCGGCGGTGCGCGCGGAGTGGTGCTGGAAGGACAGCTCGCACTCGTCGCCGAAGCGCGAAAACATATTTCCGCCGAATTTGTCAACGCGGTCCGGATGATGGACGGGGCCGACACCGTCGTGAAGGACGGAGTGCGAGTTCATCTTCGGCAGAACGCGCTGGAAATTGGTCAGGAAGGTTCGTTCGGCGAATTGAACCGTAGCTCGTTCGGCACCGTCGGCGGTGTCGTCGGCGCGATTCAGCGCGGCATTCAGGACAATCTCACCCTGGCGGGTGAGCACCGGCCGATCCGCGCCGGCGGGCCGTTCTGCGATGCCGTCCCCGGCCTGCGCTACCCGATCGCGCAGGGCCCGATGACGCGGGTCAGCGACCAGCCGGCGTTCGCCGCCGCCGTCGCCGAGGGGGGCGCGCTGCCGTTCCTCGCGCTCGCGCTGATGGAGGGCGACGCCGTCCGGGAGCTGCTCGGCGAGACCGCCGCGAAGCTCGGTGACCGGCCCTGGGGTGTGGGTCTGCTCGGCTTCGCGCCGCCGGAGCTGCGGGCGCGGCAGCTGGCGGCCGTGCTGGAGGTGCGGCCGGGGTACGCGATCGTCGCGGGAGGAACGCCCGCGCAGGCGCGCGAGCTGGAGGACGCCGGGATCGAGGCGTTCCTGCACGTCCCGTCGCCCGCGTTGCTGAGCCGGTTCCTCGACGAGGGCGCGCGCAAGTTCGTCTTCGAGGGCTCGGAGTGCGGCGGGCACACCGGCCCCCGCACCAGCTTCACGTTGTGGCAGCAGCAGATCGACGTCCTGCGTGGACGTGGGAAGGACCTCGCCGACGTCGCCGTGCTGTTCGCCGGCGGCATCCACGACGCCCGCTCGGCCGCGATGATCTCCGCGATGACCGCGCCGATCGCGGCGCGGGGTGCGGCCGTCGGCGTGCTGGTCGGCACCGCCTACCTGTTCACCGAGGAAGCCGTCGCGCACGGCGCGATCCAGCCGATGTTCCAGCGGGTCGCGCTGGAGTGCGAGGACACCGCGCTGCTGGAGACCTCGCCCGGCCACGCCGTCCGGTGCGCGCGGACGTCCTACGTGGACACCTTCGAACAGGCCCGCGCCGAGCTGGCCGGTCTGCCGAAGCAGGAGAGCTGGGAACGGCTCGAACAGCTCAACCTGGGCCGCCTCCGGCTCGCGAGCCGCGGACTCGTGCGCGACGAGGGCCTGCTCAGGGAGGTCGACGAGGACGAACAGCGCCGCGAGGGCATGTTCATGATCGGCCAGGTCGCGACGCTGCGCTCCGAACGGACCACGATCGCCCGGCTGCACGAGGACATCGTCTCCGGCGTGCTGCCCGAGACCGACGCGGAGGCCGGTGCCGCGGCGCCGCTGGACGTCGCCATCATCGGCATGGCGGCGATCATGCCCGGTGCGCGGGACGTCGCCGAGTTCTGGGCGAACGTGCTGGCGGGCACCGACTCCATCACCGAGGTCCCGCCGGACCGCTGGTCGCCCGAGCGCTACGGCAGCCCGTTCCGCTGGGGAGGGTTCCTGCCGCGCACGGAGTTCGACCCGCTCGCCTACGGCATCCCGCCCGCGTCGCTGACCTCGATCGAACCCGCGCAGCTGCTGGCGCTGGAGGTGTCCGCCCGCGCTCTCGACGACGCCGGGTACCGGACGCGCGTGTTCGACCGCGAACGCACGTCGGTGATCTTCGGCGCCGAGGCCGGCGCCGACCTCGCCAACGCCTACACCGTGCGGACCGCGTTGCCCGCACTGGGAGTCCGGGGCCTGGACGACCACCTGCCGAAGCTGACCGAGGACTCGTTCCCCGGCGTGCTCGGCAACGTGATCGCGGGCCGCGTCGCGAACCGGCTCGACCTCGGCGGCGCCAACTACACCGTCGACGCCGCCTGCGCGTCCAGCCTCGCCGCGCTCGACGTGGCGTGCAAGGAGCTCGTCGGCGGCACCAGCGACATGGTCCTGTGCGGCGCGGTCGACCTGCACAACAGCGCGCACGACTACCAGATGTTCGCGTCGGTGAAGGCGTTGTCCGCCAAGGGACGTTGCGCCACGTTCGACTCCTCGGCGGACGGCATTGCCCTCGGCGAAGGCGTCGCGGCCGTCGTGCTCAAGCGGCTCGCGGACGCCGAACGCGACGGCGACCGGGTGTACGCGGTGGTCAAGGGCATCGGCGCGTCGAGCGACGGCCGGTCCCGCGGCCTCACGGCACCCCGGCCGGAAGGGCAGCAACGGGCGCTGCGCCGGGCCTACGCGTCGGCGGGACTGGACGTCTCGGACGTCGGGCTGGTCGAGGCGCACGGCACGGGAACCGTGGTGGGCGACCGGACCGAGCTCGCGTCGCTGACCGAGATGTTCTCCGGCGTCGACCCCGGCACGTGCACGATCGGCTCGGTCAAGTCGCAGATCGGCCACACCAAGTGCGCGGCCGGTCTCGCGGGCGTGATCAAGGCGGCGCTGGCCGTCCACACGGGTGTCCGGCCCGGCACGCTGCACGTCAAGGAGCCCAACGCCTTCTGGGACGCGCGGACCAGCCCGTTCTCGTTCGGCCACCGCACGTGGGCGAGCAGGAACCGCGTCGCCGGCGTGAGCGCGTTCGGGTTCGGCGGCACGAACTTCCACACCGTGATCTCCGGCTACACCGGCGCGGACGAGCCGCGTCACGGACTGACCGCCTGGCCTGCCGAGCTGTTCCTGATCCGCGGCGCCGACCAGGCCGCGGCCAAGAAGGAAGCGGCCCGGTTGCTGGAGCTGGCGGATCCTCGCGTGCCGTTGCGGTCGCTGGCGGCGGCGTGCGGCTCCGGGGACGTCCAGGCGGCGTTCGTGGTCAGCTCGCACGACGACCTGCGGGCGGCGCTGGCGGACGTCCAGGCGTGGCGCGCTTCGGACGTCGTGCGGTTGCGCGGCGGGGAACGGCCGAAGGTCGCGTTCCTCTACCCCGGCCAGGGCAGCCAGCGGCCGGGCATGCTGCTCGACCTGGTCACGGCTTTCCCGCGGCTGCAGGACTTCGTGGACGCGCGGTACGAGCGCGTCCTGTACCCGCCGGCCGCGCTGACGGCCGACGACGTGGCCCGGCAGCGCGCGGAGATCACCGACACCCGCAACGCCCAGCCGGCGCTCGGCATCGCCGGGCTGGTGGTCACCGCGCTGCTCGGCTCCGTCGGCGTGCGGCCGGACCTGGCCGGTGGGCACAGCTACGGCGAGCTGGTCGCGTTGTCGGCGGCCGGTGTCTTCGGGCCCGCCGAGCTGCTGGAGCTGAGCGCCGCGCGGGCTGAGGCGATGCTCGACGCCGTCGGCGACGACCCCGGCACGATGGCGGCCGTCTCGGCGCCGCTGGACGTCGTCGAGGCCCTGCTGCCCGCGGACGTCGTGGTGGCCAACCACAACGCGCCCGAGCAGGTCGTGATCTCCGGTCCCTCCGCGGCCGTGCCGCGGGCCGTCGAGGTGCTCCGGGCCGCCGGCCTGTCGGTGAAGGACATCCCGGTCGCCGCCGCGTTCCACAGCCCGCTGATGGCCGGTGCCCGCGACCGGTTCGCCGCCCGGCTGGCGGCGGTTCCGTTCGGGGAACCGGCTTTCCCGGTGTGGTCGAACGTGTCGGCCGCGCCGCACGAGGACGTGCGCGCCGGCCTGTCCGCGCAGCTCGCCGGACGCGTGCGGTTCGTGGACCAGGTCGAGTCGATGTACGCGGCGGGCGCGCGGATCTTCGTCGAGGCGGGACCGGGCGGCGTGCTGACGTCGCTGGTCGGCAAGACCCTCGGCGACCGCCCGCACCGGGCGTTGCGCTGCGACGACCACGTGACGTTCCTGCGCACGCTGGCGGAGCTCGCGGCCGCCGGCGTCGAGGTGGACACCGCACCGCTGTTCGAGGACAGGGCCGACCCGGCGACGGCCGTGCCCGCGCGACCGCGCTGGTACGTGGATGGAGGTCTCGTGCGCGACGCGAACGGCGACGCACTGCCCGGCGGGCTCAGGCCCGCGACCGAGTTCCCGACCCTGCGCGCGGGTTCCGGGCCGGGTCGCGACGAGATCGTCGAGAAGTTCCTGGACGGGATGCGGGACGCGGTCAGCGCCCAGCGGGACGTGCTGCTGAGCTACCTCGGCTCCGCGCCCGCGCCCGTTCCGGCGCCTCCCGCCGTGATCGAGCAGACCGCCGTGGTCGTCGTTCCGGCGGCCACGCCGCAGGAGGACGTCGGGGCGGTGGTGCTGCGGACGATCAGCGCCCGCACCGGTTACCCGGCCGAGATGCTCCAGCCGGGCCTGGACCTGGAAGCGGACCTGTCGATCGACTCGATCAAGCGCACCGAGATCGTGGGTGAGCTGGTGGCCGAGCTGGGCGCGTCCGGGTCGGTGGACGAGCTGGCGCAGCTCAAGACGATCGAGGGCATCGTCGGCTGGTTCGGCGCGGCCGCACCGGTGAGCACGCCGGGCAGGGACGTGCGGGCGGTCGTCCTCCGGACCATCAGCACGCGCACCGGCTACCCGGCCGAGATGTTGCTGCCGGGCCTGGACCTGGAAGCGGACCTGTCGATCGACTCCATCAAGCGCGCGGAGATCGTCGGCGAGCTGGTGGCCGAGCTGGGCGCGTCGGGCTCGGTGGACGAGCTGGCGCAGCTCAAGACGATCGACGGGATCGTCGGCTGGTTCGGGGAGGCCCCCGCGGTCGCTGCCGCACCCCCGGCCCTGGAGGCACCGACGGGCGGCCGGCTGGTCCGGCTCGTCCCGCGGGTCGTCCCCGCCGACCCCGCCCCTCCCGTCGACCTCACCGGCAGGACCGTGCTGATCGTCGACGACAACGGCATCGGGCTGGAGCTGGCCGACCTGCTCGAACGCCACACCGCCCGCCCGCGCATCGAGCCCGCCTTTCCGGCGGACCTGACCGGCGTCGACGTCGTGGTCCGGCTCCAGGCGCGGCTGCCGGAGGCGTTCAGCGAGGTCAAGGCGTGCGTCACCAACGGCGTCGCGCTCGTCGTCGTCACGACGGGCGGCGGCACGTTCGGGTTCGACCACCAGCCCGACGAGCTGCCCGCGGACATCGGCCTGCACGGCCTGGTCCGCACGGCGGCGCTCGAGTACCCGGACCTCGTGGTGCGCGCGGTCGACGTCAACACCAAGGAAAGCCACCGCGACATCGCCACCGCGTTGCTCGCCGAGATCGGTCCCGGACCGGCCGTCGTCGGGTACCTCGCGGGCAGGCGCCAGGTCATCGAGGCGATCCCGCAGGAACTCGAAGCCAAGCCTCTCGGTCTCGACCCCGACAGCGTCGTGCTGCTGACCGGCGGCGCGCGCGGCATCACGGCCCTCGCGGCGACCGCGCTCGCCGAACGCACCGGCTGCCACGTCGAGCTGATCGGCCGCACCCCGATCGCTCCCGAGGACCACCGGATCGGCCACGCGACGACCGAACCCGAGCTGGTCAAGGCGCTGTTCGAGCTGGGGGAGAAGGAGAACGTACCGGCGAAGGCGCGCAAGGTCCTGGCCGAGCGCGAGGTCCGGCAGACCCTGGAACGCCTGCGCGCCACGGCGTCGAGCGTCCGCTACCACGAGTGCGACGTCACGGACGCCGAAGCGGTCTCGCGGGTCCTCGGCGACGTCAGGGCGCGGTTCGGGCGCATCGACGGCGTCGTCCACGGCGCGGGTGTGCTGGACGACAAGCTGATCGAGGCCAAGACGCAGGAGTCGTTCGACCGGGTGTGGGCGACGAAGGTCAACGGCGCCAAGGCCTTCACCGACGGTTTCCTGGTGCTGTTCGGCAGCGTCAGCGGGGTGTTCGGCAACCGCGGTCAGGCCGACTACTCGGCCGCCAACGACGCGCTCGACCGGATGGCGCGGTTCTGGGGCGCGCACCGGCGGGTCGTCGCCGTCGACTGGGGCCCCTGGGCCGGTGCGGGCATGGCCGCCGGGCTCGCCGACGAGTACGCGCGGCGCGGCATCCCGCTGATCGAGCCCGGCCAGGGCGTGGACGCGCTGCTGGCCGAGATCGCCGCCGGTGAGGACGTGCAGGTGGTCTACCGATGGGAGGCGTAGCGATCGTCGGGATCGGCGCCGTCTTCCCCGGTGCCCCCGACGCCACGACGTTCTGGCGCAACATCGCGGGCGGTGTCGACGCCATCGGGCAGGTCCCGCCCGGCCGCTGGGACCCGGCGACCTACTACGACCCCGGCAGCACCACCGGCGACCGGTTCTACTGCGGCCGCGGCGGGTTCGTCGACGACCTCGCCGAGTTCGACCCGACCCGGTTCGGCATCATGCCGTCCACGGTGGACGGCGCGGAACCCGACCAGCTGCTCGCCCTCGCCACGGCGGCGGAGGCCATCGCGGACGCCGGCGGCGAAGCCGTTCTGCCGTCCCGCGACCGCGTCGGCGTCGTCGTCGGACGCGGCGGCTACCTCACGCCGGGGTGCGCGCGGCTGGATCAACGGGTGCGGCTCGCGGACGAGGTCGTGTCCGTGGTGCGCGACCTGTTCCCGGCCCTCGGCGGGTCCGAGCTGGACGGCGTCCGGCAGGCGATCCGGGAGAAGCTCGGGCCGGAGCAGCCGGAGTCGTCGATCGGGCTCGTGCCGAACCTGGCCGCGTCGCGGATCGCCAACCGGTTCGACCTCAGGGGCACCGCGTACACGGTGGACGCGGCCTGCGCGTCCGGACTGGTCGCCGTCGAGCACGCCGTCCGCGAGCTCCAGGAGGGCCGCGCGGACGCCATGCTCGCCGGAGCCGTCCACGTGTGCCACCACCCGACGTTGTGGAGCGTCTTCACGCAGCTGCGGGCGTTGAGCCCGAGCGAGCGCATCCGCCCGTTCGACGCGGCGGCGGACGGCACGCTGCTGTCCGAGGGCGTCGGCATGGTCGTGCTGAAGCGGCTGGAAGACGTCGGCGACGAACGCGTCTACGCCGTCATCCGCGGCATCGGCACCGCGAGCGACGGCCGTGCGACGAGCATGATGACGCCGAACCCCGAGGGCCAGCTCCTTGCCGTGCACCGAGCATGGGCGAGCGCGGACCTCGACCCCCGCACCGACGGGCCCGGCCTGATCGAGGCGCACGGCACCGCGACGCCCGCCGGGGACGCCGCCGAGCTGCAGACGATGATCGCCGCGTTCGGCCGGGACGGCGACGAGATCGGCATCGGCACGGTCAAGTCGATGATCGGCCACGCGATGCCCGCCGCCGGCATGGCCGGGCTGATCAAGGCCGCGCTGGCGTTGCACCACACCACCCTGCCGCCGACCCTGCACGTCGAGAACCCGCACCCGGCCCTGGACGGCACCAGGTTCACGCCGGTGACGACCGCCCGGGAGTGGTCCGGCCCGCACCGCGCCGTCGTGAACGCCTTCGGGTTCGGCGGGATCAACGCCCACGCCGTCCTCGACGGCCACACGGTCGCCCCGCCGCGCAAGCCGGTCCTGGCGTTCGCCGCCGACACCGCCGAGGAACTGGCTCTGGCGCTCAAGGAACGACGGACCTCGACCGCCGACCGCGCGTTCCGCCTCGCCATCGGCGACCCCGACGACCGCAAGCTCGAACTCGCCGAACGCGTGCTCGCCCAGGGCAGGGCGTGGCCCGGCCGCCACGACATCTGGTTCTCCCCGGAACCGCTGCTGACCGGCACGGACCAGGTCGCGTTCCTGTTCCCCGGCTTCGAGCGCGAGTTCACCGGCGAGGTCGTCGACCACGCCGTCGCGCTGCTGCAGGACGGCCGCCGCGAGGCCCGCGAGCTGATGGCGCTCGGCATCACCCCCGGCGCGCTCGCCGGGCACAGCATGGGCGAGTGGACCGCCATGGTCGTCGGCGGCATCTACCCGACGATCGACGAGTTCGTCGCCGCACTCGGTCCCGGCGCGGTCGCGGTCGTCGACATCGCCTACGCCGCACTGGGGTGCTCGGCCGACAAGGCCGCGGAGCACCTCGTCGACGGCGTGACGGTCAGCCACGACAACTGCCCGCACCAGTCGGTGATCTGCGGTCCGCTCGACCGGCTCGAAGAGGTCGTCGGCAAGCTCAAGGCCCACGGCGTCATGGCGCAGCTCATGCCGTTCCGCACCGGCTTCCACACCCCGGCGCTCGCCCCGTACCTGGGCAGGGCCAGGGAGATGCTCGACCAGCTGCCCGTCCGCACCTCGGCGGTTCCGGTCTGGTCGGCCAACTCCCTCGAACCCATGGCCGCCGCCGAGGTCCGCGACCTGGTGCTGCGGCACCTGGTCGAGCCGGTGCGGTTCCGGCCGCTGCTGGAACGCCTGCACCGCGAGGGTTTCCGCGCGTTCGTCCAGATCGGACGGGGCAGCCTGCCCGGCTTCGTCGGCGACACGCTGTCCGGCCGGCCGCACCTCGCCGTCGGCTCGGACATCGCGCCGGAGGCGTTGTGGGCGTTCGGGCTCAAGCGCGGCACGGCCCACCGCGTCAAGCTCCGGCTGGGCACTCCGAAGGTCACGGTGGAGCCGCTCGACGTGGCGCCGGTGCTCGCGCCGGAGGACAACGGGCCGATGTCGGCGGCGGTGAACCGGCTGCTGGCCCACACGAACGCCGTGGCGCGCGAAGTGGTGGGGGCCGCGAGGCTGGGCGGAGGCGTGCGGAAGGCTGAGGACGTCGAGTTCACCCGCGAGTTCTCGTTGCGCACCATGCCCGAGCTCGTCGACCACTCGGTGTTCCCGCAACCGCCCGGCTGGCCCGACCTGGCGGACGGCTTCCCGATCGTCCCCGCCACCGGCCTGCTGGAGGTCTTCGCCGACGCCGCCCGCCGGCTCACCGGCGGCACGGTCCACGGCTTCGCGCGGGTCAGGGCCAAGCGCTGGCTCACCGCGCTGCCCGCGACCACCGCGACGATCTCCGCCCGCAGGCAGGGCCACGACGTGGTCGTCAAGGTCGGCGACTACGCCGAGGGCGTCGTGCTGATGACGCCGCAAACGCTTCACCCGGCCGGCAAGGAGCTCCAGGGCGTCCGCACACCACCGGTGTCGGCCGAAGAGCTGTACACGGACAACTGGATGTTCCACGGACCGGCGTTCGCGGGCGTCACGAAGATCGACTGCCTGGCGGACGACGGGATCGCGGGCGTGCTGACGCCGTTGCCCGCGCCGGGCGCGTTGCTGGACAGCGCCGGGCAGCTGATCGGCCACTGGATGCAGGTCAGCCGCACCGAGGACCAGACCGTGCTGCCGACCGGCATCGAGCGGGTGGCGTTCCACGGACCCGCGCCCACCGGAGAAGTCCGCTGCACGGCCTGGATCCGCGCGGTGACCGCCCAGGAGATGGTCGCCGACGCCGAACTGACCGCGGACGGCGTGCCGTGGTGCCGGATCACCGGCTGGACCACTCGCCGGTTCACCACCGACGACCGGATCTGGCAGGTCAAGCTCAAGCCCGGCACCGAGATGCTGTCCGTGCGCGACGGCGGATGGCTGCGCGTCGGGGAGAACTGGTCCGACAGCGCCACCCGCGACCTGATCATGCGCCGGTACCTGGGCTCCGCCGAGCGCGAGCACTACGCCGGGCTGGACGTGCCGTCGCAACGGGACTGGCTGCTGCGCGTGATCGCGGTGAAGGACGCCGTGCGGTCGTGGCTGTGGGACCGCGGGGCGGGACCGGTCTACCCGGTGGAGCTGACCGTGGACGCCGGCGGGAGGGTGCGCGGCGCCTTCGCGGTGCCGCGGGTCGAAGTCGTGTCGGAACGAGGCGGAGCCGCAGCCCGCGTGCGAACGGAGAGCTGATGGACGAGGTGCTGCAGCAGGTGGCGAAGATGGTCACCGAGGTGGTCGGGCCGGACTTCCTGCTGGGCGTGGAGATCACCCGCGACACCACGTTCAGCGACGACCTGGGCCTGGAGTCGATCGAGTTCGTCGCGCTGGCGGACAAGCTCAACGCGCACTACGGCGTCGACCTCGTGGCCTTCCTCGCGGACATGGACATCGACGAGATCATGGCGATGTCCGTGGGCAGGCTCGTCGACCACATCACGGCCCGTGTCTGAGGTCCACGCCCGAGGGCTGCGGTTCCACGTGCAGCGGCTCGGGCCGCCGATCGACAAGCCGGACGCGCCGGCCGTGGTCTTCGTGCACGGCCTGGTGATGGACAACCTGTCGAGCTTCTACTACACGCTCGCCGCGCCGCTGGCCCAGGCCGGGTTCGGCACGGTGCTGTTCGACCTGCGCGGCCACGGCCTGTCCGAACGGCCGCCCACCGGCTACACGCCGGAGGAGAGCGCCGAGGACCTGGTCGCCGTGCTGGACGGCATCGGCGTGACCGAGCCGGTCTTCCTGCTGGGCAACAGCTACGGCGGTGTCGTCGCGATGCACGCGGCCGTGCGGGCCCCCGAACGGGTCGGCGGCGTCGTGCTCGTCGAGTCGGCCGTCGGGGGAGTCGTCGGCGACGCGTGGTTCGAGGACATCACCAACACGCTGACGGTCGCGGCGCTGGGCCTGGAGTTCGACCGCACGCAGGACCAGCTGATGGCCCTCGGTCAGCGCAAGATCGCCAAGCTCGCGGTGAACGCGAACGCGTTGCTCAACGGCACCACGCTGATCGACGACCTCGGTTCCGGCGCGAAGCTCGACCTCACCCGGGTCCGGTGCCCGGTGCTCGGCGTCTACGGCAGCGAGTCCGAGCTGATCGGCGCGGCGGCGGAGCTGCGGGAACGCATCCCGTCGTGCCGGCTGCACGTCGTGAACGGCCTCGGGCACACGGTCCTGCGGGAAGCCACGGCCGAGCTGCTCGACGTGCTGTTCGACTGGCTGCCGTCATGAGCCGGTTCCTGTTCGTGGTGCCGCCGCTGACCGGCCACGTCAACCCGACCGCCTCCGTCGGCGGTGAGCTGCTGGCGCGCGGGCACGACGTCGCGTGGGTCGGCCACCCCGGCACGCTCCGGCCGCTCCTGCCGGACGGCGCCGTCGTCTTCCCGGCGATCGACGACGTCCTGGAGGCGGACATCCGCGCGAAGCGGGAGCGGTGGCTCGCGTTGCGGGGGATGGCGGTGCTGAAGTTCTTCTGGGAGGAGTTCCTGGTCCCGCTCGGGCACTCGATGCTGCCGGGGGTCTCGGAGGCCGTGCGGCTGTTCGCTCCGGACGTGGTCGTGGCCGACCAGCAGGCGCTGGCGGGACCGGTGGTGGCACGCGAGGCAGGACTGCCGTGGGTGACCTCGGCCAGCACGTCCGCCGAGCTCGTCAATCCACTGAGGACGATGCCGAAGGTCGACGCCTGGGTGCGCGATCTCCTGCACGACTTCGCGGGCGGCGACGTCCGGTTCTCCGACCGGCTGGTGCTGGTCTACAGCTCGAAGGCGCTGGTGCGCCAGGAGTTCGGCGACGAGGTGGCGTTCGTCGGGCCCGCGCTGAGCCACCGCGTGGAACGCGTGGACTTCCCGTGGGAGAGGCTGACCGGGCAGCGGCGGGTGCTCGTCTCGCTGGGCACGCTCAACGGCCCGGCCGGGGAGCGGTTCTTCGGGCAGGTGCTCGACGCGGTCACCGGACTCGACGTGCAGGTGGTCGTGGTGGCGCCGCCCCGGCCGGCACCGCCGAACGTGCTGGTGCGGGAAGCCGTGCCGCAGCTCGCGTTGCTGCCGCACCTCGACGCGGTCGTCACGCACGGCGGCCACAACACGGTCTGCGAGGCGCTCGCCCACGGGTTGCCGCTGGTCGTGGCGCCGATCAGGGATGACCAGCCGACCGTCGCGGCCCAGGTCGTCGCGGCCGGCGCCGGTGTGCGGCTGACCTACTCGCGGGCGCGGGCGATGGATGTTCGCAGTGCAGTGCGATCCGTGCTGGACGAGCCGGAGTACGCGGCCGCCGCCGGAGTGGTGCGGGACTCGTTCTCGGCGGCGGGCGGCGCGACAGCCGCAGCCGACCGACTGGAGAAGGTGGTGGCCGGGTGATCCTCGCCGTGATCGTGGTGCTCGTCGTCCTGCTGGACGTGCTGCGCCTGCGTTCCCGCGCGTCCAAGCTGCGCGTGCTCGCTCCGGGGGTGAGCGAGCACAAGCTCCTCAACGCCACGGGCGTGCATCCCGAGGGGTCGTGGGAGACCGACGCGGACCTCGTCGACCTCGTGCCGCGCGACCTCCCGACGGTCGCCGCGCTCGACCTGCTCGGGGCGTTCGACCCCGGGAGGTACCGCGACGACCGGTGGGCGCGCGGCATCAGCGCCTCGCAGGCCGTGCTCGTGCGCGACGAGTACGCCGAGGAGTTCAACGCCGACGACCCGACCGAGTTCGTGGCGTTCGTCCGGCGGGTCAAGGACCACGTGCGGGCCCGGGTCGACATCGCGGTCGCACCGGGCCTCACGGCCGGGCCGTACGACCTCGGCTACCGCGCGGCCACGTTGCGGCAGCTGGGAAAGCGGCCGTCGCTGTGGATCGCCGGCTCGGTCATCGGGTACGCGACCGTCGCGGCCGCCCTGGCCGTGGACTGGCGGTGGGGACTCGGCGCGCTCGCCGCGTACTGGGCGCACCCGCTCCTGGTCTTCGCGGGCACGCCGCTGCGGCCGCGTGACCTGTGGGTGCCGCGGTTCGTGCGCACGCCCTACCTGTGGTTCAAGACGGCCGGGGGCAAGAGGTCCACGGCCGAGAAGCGCCAGGCGCAGCACCTCGACCAGGCAGCGCCGTGGTACGAGGAGAACCGCGACCGGAACTTCCACGAGTCGCGCCGCGACACCTGCCCGTCCTGCGGCAGCCAGGACCTCCGGCTCTGGGTGACCGCGCACGACCTGGTGCAGCGCAAGCCCGGCACGTTCACGATGGACCGGTGCGTCCGATGTGGACACGTCTGGCAGAACCCGCGGCTGTCCGAGGAGGGGCTCGGCTTCTACTACCGCGACTTCTACGACGGCCTCGGCGAGACGTCGGCGGAGGCGGTGTTCTCTGGCAAGACCGAGCCCTACTACGGCCGGGCGCGGATGGTCGAGCCGTTCACGAAGCCCGCGCGGTGGCTGGACGTCGGCTCCGGGCACGCGCACTTCTGCCTGGGGGCCAAGGAGGTCCTGCCGGAGACGACGTTCGACGGGCTCGACCAGGGCGCGGCGATCGAGGACGCGGCGCGGCTCGGCCGGATCGAGCGGTCCTACCGCGGCAGCTTCAAGGACTTCGCGGGCGAGCTCAAGGGCCGGTACGACGTGATCAGCATGCACCACTACCTGGAGCACGTGCGGGACCCGTGGGAGGAGCTCGACATCGCGGCGGACGTGCTGCCCGAGGGCGGCTACCTGCTGATCGAGCTGCCGGACCCGGAGTGGCGCCTGGGCACGCTCTTCGGCCAGTACTGGATGCCGTGGTTCCAGCCGCAGCACCAGCACATGATGCCGATCGGCAACCTGGAGCACGCGCTGGCCGACCGCGGCCTGACCACGGTGGCCACCGAACGCGCGGAAGCCCACCTGTGCAACGACTTCACGCTCGCGCTGCTGCTGTTCCTCGGCACCATCGCGCCCCGCACGCCCGCGCCGTGGCGTCCGGAACGCGTCCGGCTGCGCAGGACCCGCAGCTTCCTGGTGTGGTCGCTGGGCATCCCGGCGTTCTTCGTCGCGCTGGTGCTGGACCAGACCGTGAACCGGTTCCTGGCCCAGCGCACCGGCAACGGCAACGCCTACCGCCTGCTCGCCCGGAAGCAGTCGTGACCGACATCGCGGACCGGCCGGGGATCGCGCCGGAGCTGCGGCTGGTGCCGCACGCGTTCCGGCGCGCGTTCGGCAGGCCCGCCGAAGGCGTCTGGTACGCGCCCGGCGTGCTGAACCTGCTCGGTGGGGCGGTGAAGGTGCCGGCCAAGTGGGGTGCGATCGTCGCGGGCGACCGGCGCGACGACGGCCTGCTCGAACTGATCTCGGTGAACCGGCCGACCGAACGCGCGCTGCTGCCGTCCGGCGACGTCCCCGCGTGGGCGGAGGGTGTCGACGCGACGGGCGGGGCGGCGTTGATGTGCAGCGTCGACCTGCCGCGGGGGAGTGGCCTGTCCGCCGCGGAGGCGTTGCGGTCGGCGGTCGCGCTGGCGTTGGCGGACCTCGCGGGTGAGCAGGTCGAGGAGGAGCAGGCCGGAGTGCCCGACCTGCCCGGTCAGCGGCTGCTCGTCGTCGACACGCGGATCCGGCGTCCCGAACCGCAGGTGCACCGGCCGTACACCCCGCGCACCGAGGACCTCGGGGCGGCGTTGACGGCGTACCACCACGCCCAGCGGCCGGACCCGGAGCAGAACGCCGTGGTCTACGCCGCGCTGGCCGCCGGTGCGCGGGGCGCGAGCACGCTGGCCGACCCGCCGGGCAGGCCCGCGGTCGCGCTCGTCGACGCGGACCTGGTCCCGGCGGTGAAGAAGGCGATCACGAGGGCGGTGCAGACCCCTCCCCGCTACCTCACGATCGTGCCCGGTCCCTTCAAGGCAGCGGCTTTACGGTGAACTCGGCCCGGCGCAGGTCCTTCGAGCTCGGACCCACGAGCAGGACGAACTCGCCGGGCTCCACCACCCGGTTGCCGGCCGCGTCGACGATCGTGCAGGCGGAGACGGGCAGTTCGACGTCGACCTTCACGGTCTCGCCGGGTCGCACGTCGACCTGCGTGAACGTCTTGAGCTCCTTGTCCGCCCAGCTCACGGACGTGACGGCGTCGCTGACGTAGACCTGCACGGTCTCCCGCGAGGGCCGCGAACCGGTGTTCGTGAGCGAGATGCACGCCTTGACGGTCTCGTCCGGGCGCAGCACCGCGGTCTCGACCAGCAGGTCGCTGTACTCGACGGTCGTGTACGACAGGCCCTCGCCGAACGCGAACGCCGGCTCCTGCGTCAGGTCGGCGTAGCGCGTGCCGTGCTGGCCGCGGATCTGGTTGTAGTACGTCGGCTGCTGGCCGGCGTGCGCCGCGAACGAGATCGGCAGGCGGCCGCTGGGCTCGACGAGCCCGTGCAGCACCTCGGCGATGGCGCGGCCGCCCTGCATGCCGGGGTTCGCCGCCCACAGCAGCGCGGCGGCGTTGCGGGCGGAGGCGGGCAGGACCAGCGGCTTCGACGCGAGCAGCACGACGACCAGCGGCTTGCCGGTCTCCGCGAGCGCGTCGAGCAGCGCGATCTGGCCGCCGATCAGGTCGAGCGTGGCGGTGGAGCGGCCCTCGCCGACCAGTTCGATCTGGTCGCCGACCACGGCCACCACGTAGTCCGCGTCCTCGGCGGCGGCGACGGCCTCGGCGATCAGGTCCGCGTCCGGAGCGCACGGCTTGACCACGGGCGGGCGGGGCTGGCCGTCGGGGAACGTGTCGCCCTCGGGGTCCGGCTCCAGCGTGAGGATGTCGGCGCCGCGGGCGTAGGTCACCTCCTGCGACGACAGCTCGCGCAGGCCGTCGAGGACGGTGGTGATCATCTCGCGCGGGTGGCCGGTGGGCAGCCAGTCGGCCTGACCGGACGAACCGGCCCAGTCGCCGAGCTGCGTCTGGGCGTCGTCGGCGAGCGGGCCGACGACCGCGATCCTGCCCTTCGACCGCGCGAACGGCAGCACGCCGTCGTTGCGCAGCAGCACCAGCGACCGGCGCGCGACCTGCAGGTTCAGCGCCACGTGGTCGTCGTGGTTGATCATCGTGCGCTGGCGTTCCGCGTCGGGCCTGCGCGGGTTCTCGAAGAGGCCGAGGTCGAACTTCAGCGTCAGGATGCGGGTGACCGCGCGGTCGAGGTCGGACTCGGCCAGCAGCCCCTCCTCGACGGCCTGCAGCGCGCCCTCGAAGAACTGCGGGGTCGTCATGATCATGTCGTTGCCGGCCTTCACGGCGGCCGCGGCGGCGTGCGCGTAGTCGGGCTGGAGCTTCTGCTCCCAGACCATGCGGCCGACGTTGTCCCAGTCGGTGATGAGCGTGCCCGTGTAGCCCCACTCGCCGCGCAGCACCTCGTCGAGCAGCCACGAGTTGACGGTGATCGGCACGCCGTCGGTGGTCTGGTAGCCGAGCATGAACGTGGCGCAGCCCTCGCGGGCGACCCGCTCGAACGGCGGCAGGAACCACGACCGCAGCTTGCGCCGCGACAGGTCCGCCTCGCTCGCGTCGCGGCCGCCCTGGGTCTCCGAGTACCCGGCGAAGTGCTTCGCGGTGGCGAGGATGGCCGTCTCGTCGCCGAGGCCGTCGCCCTGGTAGCCGCGGACCATGGCCGCGGCGAGCTCGCCGATCAGCACCGGGTCCTCGCCGAACGTCTCGTCGACGCGGCCCCAGCGCAGGTCCCGCGCGATGCACAGGACCGGGGAGAACGTCCAGTGCACGCCCGTGGCCGCCGCCTCGACCGCCGTGACGCGCGCGACCTGCTCGACGAGCTCCGGGTCCCAGGACGCGGCCATGCCCAGCTGCGTCGGGAAGATCGTCGCGCCCTCGTAGAACGAGTGGCCGTGGATGCAGTCCTCGGCGATGAGCAGGGGGACGCGCAGCCGTGTCCGCGTGGTGAGGTCCTGGGCGAGAAGCACTCGTTCCGGCGAGGTGTGCAGGATCGAGCCGACGTGCTTGCGCAGCACGTGGTCGTCCAGGTCCTCCCTCGAGTCCAGCTGCATCATCTGCCCGACCTTCTCGGCCAGCGTCATGCGGGCGAGGAGGTCGGCGACCCGCTCCGCGGTGGGCAGCGTGGCGTCGAGGTAGGGCACGTCGTCGCGATCCATGTGGTCTCCGAGAGGGCTCGTGCGGCGGCAGCGTCTATGGGAGCGCTCTCACAGTTGATACCTGAAACCGGTTCCGCGCGATACCGGTTTCGGGATTTCCGGTACAAACGAATCGGTTGAGATGCGGTTCGACCCTCTCGAACGCGACAAACCGGCTGCCCTTCCCGGCAGCCGGTTCCGGTGGGTGTCGCGGGTGTTACGTCTTGTCAGCGCTCGGTTTCGGCCCTACGGCGAGGCTTTGGACCCGTTCGGTGCGACGGCGTACCAGCGGTCGTCGACGCCGTGACCCGTCGTGTCCCCGGCCTGCTCGTCGTCGACGTAGCGGTGGACGGGGTGGCCGGCGATGGTCACCTGCTCCAGGCCGTCCGGGCGTTTCACCGTGCCGAGGAGGCCCTGGTCGAGGCCCGGAGCCTCGATCTTGCCGCCCGCCGCCAGCAACGGCGGCCAGACGAGCGTGCACTGAGGTTCGACGCACGTCGGGACCGCGTCGTCCTCGGTGTTGAGGTAGAGCGTGTACTGGTCGCGGTCAGCGACGACCTTCCCGAGCCGCGAGTCCACCACCTGCAGTGTCGCGATGTCGCCCGGCAGGACCGCGGTGGGTCCGGCCACGGGGCCGGAGACCGCCTCCGGTTCCTGCGGGGTGGCGGTCTCCTCCGCCGGTGCGGCCGAGCAGGCGGCGAGGCCGAGGAGCACCGCGACGAGGACGAATCGGGTCACACCGGTGGAATACGGACAACCGGTCCGGCCGGTTCAGCGGCGCCCGCCGCGCACCGTGTAGGCGGCGACCCCGGCGGCGAACAGCACCGCCGCCGTCCACCGCGTCACCGGGTCGTCCGACGCCCCGGTCGGCCACGTCACGATCCGCCAGGTCAGCGACTCGCCCGCCGGCATGATCGCGCTCACCGCCCACCACAGCACCGGTCCGGCGGCGGCCAGCCGGGCGCCCGCGACCGTCGCCGCCAGCCCGGCGAGACCCGCCATCCCGGCGGCGTCGCGGAGCACGAACGCGGCGTCCGGGGGAGCGTCCCCGAACCCCTGGACGAGGTGCACGGCTGCTGCGGCCAGTGCGGTGGCGACCGGCAGGTGCCCGAGCCTCCACACCGGCCACGGCACGGCGGTCGAGGCGTCCAGCTCCGGGTCCTGGCCCGCGAGGCCGACAGCGACGACCAGAACCCCGGCCAGCGCCGTCAGCGAGGCGCTGAGGGCCGTCCACGGGTCGTGCAGGACCGACCACGCCGCCAGGACGACCACGGGCAGGGCGAGGAGCGCGGCAGGGATGCCGCGTGACTTGGAATAGAGCGCGAGGGGCCTCATCGTGCCGCCAGCGCGGCGAGGACGGCCTCGGAGTCGTCGCAGGCCAGCAGCATCTCGCGCACCTTCGCCACGCGGTTGCGCTGCTCGGGCTCCGGCTGGGCGCGGAACGCCTGCCAGGCGTCGTCGACCTCGGCGCGCAGCCTGCTGTTGTTCCACGTGTGCGGGTCGGACGCGAGCGGCGCCAGGCCGCCGTTGAAGTAGCCGGCCGTCACGTAGCGCACGATGCCTTCCCTGGTGTCGAACCTGTCCGGCGTGGCACAGCCGGCCACGCCCGCTCCGGCGAGCAGCTCCAGCCGGATCTGCTCGGCGGTCATCGTCAGCACCCCGGGACGGCCCCGGGCCGACAGGAAGACGACCTTGCTGCTGCGCGGTGCCACGACCAGGTGGGCCATCGCCGAGGTGTCCTCGTGGACCTCGGACGGCGCGCCCGGCAGCACCGCGAGCTCGGCCAGCGCTTTCTTGCCCGCCGCGGCCGCCGTCGGCAGCGAGGCCTCGTGCGCCCGGCTCACGCACACCGGCCCGTCGCAGACGAGCTCGCCCGCGATGGAGTCCGTGACCAGCACGTCGGCGAACTTGACCGGCAGGACCGCCAGGGCGAGCGCGCCGGCCAGCACGACCGGCACGAGCGCCGTCAGCCGTCCCGCGGCGGTCCGCGCCACGAGCAGCAGGAACGCCGTCACGCCCAGGCCGGTGAACCAGACGAGCTGGCCGACGTCGACGGAGGTGGACGTGGTGACGAGGTCCGAGCTCGGCGGGTCGAACACGGGCGCGAGCAGGGCGAAGGGGGAGATCCTGTCGTCGGGGGTCTGCGCCTCCAGGGCCCGTCCTTCCGCGGTCGCCAGCATGAACGTCGCCACCAGCGCCACCGGCACGGTCAGCGGGTGCGGCAGCATCCGTCCGATCGCCATGCCCAGCAGCGCGCTCGACGCCAGTGCCAGCACCGCGGTCAGCATCAGCGGCACGAACCCGACCGAGACGAAGCCCCCGTTGAACGCGACGTTGGCCACGAGTCCCGCGCAGAGGAGCAGGGCCGCCACGGCGACGACGCCCGCCACGGCCGCCGCCAGCGTGCCGAGCCGGACCCAGCCGGGCCGGGAGGTGGCGGTGAACAGCTCGGTCACGCCCGCCCGGCCGTCCCGCATGCCCTGCAGGACCGCGAGACCCACCACGAGGGCCCACACGTACGCCAGCGGCAGGCGGAGCCCGAGCAGCGCCGTCGTCGAGTTGCCCGTCCACTCGGCGCTCTCCGACATGACCAGCGCCAGCATCCCGGCGCCGGACACGAGCACGACGAGCCCGGCCCAGAGCGCGGTCGAGCGCCGCAGTTCGATGCGCAGCCCGGTCACCAGGCACCCCCGGTCTTCGCGCTGATGAGCGCCGAGTAGCCGCGTTCGATCGGGCTGTCGCCCACGTGGTCGCTGGTGCCGGCGCCGACGAGGTCGGCCGGGGTGCCCTGGAAGACGAGGGTTCCCTCGGACACGAGCACCACGTCGGTGCAGGCCGCCGCGACGTCCTCGACCAGGTGCGTCGAGATGAGCACGCACGACCGTTGCCCCAGCTCCGCCACCAGCTCGCGGAACCGGAGCCGTTGCGCGGGGTCCAGCCCGACCGTGGGTTCGTCCAGCAGCAGCACCTCGGGATCGTTGACGATGGCTTGCGCGATGCCGACGCGCCGGACCATGCCGCCGGACAACGACTTCATGCGGTCCTCGGCCCGGTCGGTCAGCCCGACCCGGTCCAGCGCGCGGTGCACGGCGTCCGGGATGTCCTTGGCGGGCATCTCCTTGAGCCAGGCCAGGTACTCGACGAACTCCCGGACCTTGAACCGCTTGTAGAAGCCGAAGTGCTGCGGCAGGTAGCCGAGCCTGCGCCGCACGGGCCGCAGCCGGCCGCCGATCGGCGTGCCGAGCAACGACAACGTGCCCGCGCTGGGTTTCTGCACGGTCGCCAGGGTCCGGATCAGCGTCGTCTTTCCCGCGCCGTTGGGGCCCAGCAGCCCGTGCACTCCCTTGCCCAGCTTGAGGTCCAGCCCGTCGACGGCGTTGCGGCCGCCGCGCCTGCCGCCCACCCGCACGACCAGGTTGTCGGCTTCGATCGCCCGCATCCTGTTCTCCTTCGAGTCATGTCCGCGTACGACCGGGAAGACGGCGGTGGCGCGCCTCAGGTTCTCGGTTCGCTGTGACCTGCGCCACTTCGTCCTGTGTGGACTGTCACCAGGCGCCGGGGCGGCCGGGCAGGGCGAGAACGGCGCTGTAGCCGCGTTCGATCGGGCTGGCGCCGGGGTGGTCCTCCGTGCCGGCCGCCGCGAGCCGCGCCGGGGTGCCCTGGAAGACGAGTTTCCCCCGGCTGAGCAGGACCACGTCCGTGCACGCGGCGGCGACGTCCTCGACCAGGTGGGTGGAGACGACCACGCACGCGTCCGTTCCGAGCTCGGTGAGCAGCTCGCGGAACCGCAGCCGTTGCGCGGGGTCGAGGCCCGCGGTCGGTTCGTCGAGCAGCAGCACCTCGGGGTCGTTGACGATCGCCTGCGCGATGCCGACGCGCCGGACCATGCCGCCGGACAACGTCTTGAGCTTGTCGTCGGCGCGGTCGGCGAGCCCGACGCGTTCGAGGGCGCGTTGCACGGCACCGGGGATGTCGTTGTCCGGCATCTCCTTCAGCCACGCCACGTACGCGACGAACTCCCGTGCCGTGAACCGGCGGTAGTGCCCGAACTCCTGCGGCAGGTAGCCGATCCTCCCGCGGAGGGCGTGGAGGTTCCCGCCGCCCAGCAGGGACAGCGTGCCACCGCTGGGTTTCAGGACTGTCGCCAGCGCGCGGATGAGCGTGGTCTTGCCCGCGCCGTTGGGACCCAGCAGTCCGTGCACACCGCGTCCCAGGGTGAGCGTGACGCCGTCGACCGCCGTCTTGCGGCCTGCCTTGACCCGGAGGTCCTTCGCCTCGATCTCCCAGGCGTAGGTGGTGGGCGCGGTCATCGGGTCGCCTCCAGGCGGGTGAAGGCCATGCGGCGCCGTGCGAGCACGAACAGCCCGACGGCGAGGATCACGGCCCACGCGGGTGCGGTGTTCTCGTCGAGTGCGAAGGACATCCGGCTGTACGCGATCGTCGGCGCCACGATCGCCACGGCCCACGCCACCGTGAGCGCGACGGCCGCGCGCGTGATGCCGACGAGCGCGCCGAGAGCCAGCGTCCCGATGGTGAAAGCCAGACACGGCAACAGCCACAGCGTCAGGTCCAGTCCCGTCAGGACACTCGCGACCGCCAGCCCCGGCACGACGACGGCCAGCACCGTCGCGGTCCGCCGGAACACCAACGGCAACCCGGCGCGCGGCGTGGCGGCGACGATCTCGTAGGCGGGGTCCAGCGACCGGCTCCACGACGCCGCGACCCCGAGCACGGGCAGCACCGGCGCGACCAGCAACACCAGCGACACCCGCCCGCCCGCCGCCGCGCCGACCTGGTCGAGCGCCACCGCGGCCGCCGTGACGA
Organism: Lentzea sp.; assembly: GCF_036380075.1. NCBI lineage: Bacteria > Bacillati > Actinomycetota > Actinomycetes > Pseudonocardiales > Pseudonocardiaceae > Lentzea > Lentzea sp. The sequence continues at coordinate 26,222 of NZ_DASVFL010000324.1, forward strand.
GCAGGATCATGGCCAGCCACGGCCCGGCCGCGGGCGACACCCACCCGGTGAACCGGCGCCGCGCCGCGGGCATCTGCGGCGTGCTCCGCAGGAGCGGTTCGAGGTCCGCCCACACCGCCTGCGCGATCGGTTCGGGACTGAGCCGCCCCCGGCACGGCGCACAGGTCTCCAGGTGCGACTCGACGGCCCACACCTGGTCGGCCTCGATGTCGACGTCACCACGCGCGTACCGGCGCAACAGCCGGTCGCTGGGGTGTGCGGTCATGCCAGTGCCTCCCTCATCGCGATCCTCGCCCGCCGCGCGCGGGTCTTGACGGTCCCCTCGGGCACCCCGAGCAGCAACGACGTCTCCCGCACCGACAACCCGTCCAGCACCATCGCCTGCAACACCTGCCGCAACTCCGGCGCGAGCCGCCGCAGCGCGTCCCCGACCTCGTCACCCACCACCCCGTCCAGCACGGCCTCGTCGGCGGCGGGCGCGGTGTGCTCGGGCGCGGCGGCTCGCGGCGGCGTCGCGTGGTGGGCACGTCTGCGGAACGCGTCGATCAACCGCCGAGCCGCGATGGTCCACAGCCACCCGACCGCACTGCCCCCGGCCGCCGCACCGGCGAACGCGTCCGCCGCCCGCCACACCGCGAGGTAGGTCTCCTGCAGCACCTCGGCGACGATCTGGTCGTCCGCACACCGCCTGCGCAGCCGGATCGTCAGCCACGGCGAGGTGCGGCGGTACAGCTCCTCGAACGCGCGCCGGTCACCCCGCGCGACTCGGCGCACGAGCTGTTCCTCGTCCAGGTGGGCCGGCTCACCCCGGATGGCTCTCACACTCCGCTAGACGTGGGGACGGCCCGGTGGGTTCTCTTGGGGGTGTGGCGTGCGTCACGGCGCACGGTAACGGGCCGGCGGGCGGGCCGCGATGCAGGCGGTGTGCCGATGACGGACCTCACGACGCTGACGCTGCCCGCCTGGGTCGATCCCGCCCAGGTCCGCGCACACGCCGTCGAACACCACTCTGTCGAGATCAAGGCGGAGTGGTGGCGCGAGGCGGTCAGCTCGCGACGGCTGCCCGGCACGCCGCCCGCGGGGGAGCTGCTGACGAGGGCGGAGGTCTGGGCTCCTGCCGACGTGTTCACCCTGCTGTGGCGCACCCTGGCCTGGGGATCGGGCAGGTACCTGCGGCTGAACTCGCGCCGCCTGGACAGCGTCGCCGCCGACGTGCCGGGCTGCGAACGTCTGCTCACCAGGGCGGCGGAGCTGTCGCGGCGCGACCCGGCCGCCGCGTTCGCGCTGCTGAGGCCGGGCGGGCAGACCGCCATCCGGTCGTTCGGGCCGTCGTTCTTCACGAAGTTCCTGTACTTCGCGGGCGGAGGGGCGCCGGAGCACCCGTGCGCCATCCTCGACCGGGTCGTGGCGTCCGCGCTGCACGACCAGTGCGGCTGGACCTCGCTCAACCGGTACGGCGGGTGGCCGCCGGAGACCTACGAGCGCTACTGCGCGCTTCTTGGCCGTTGGGCGCGGGAGCACCGGTGCACGCGCGGCCAGCTCGAGCTCACCCTGTTCCGGGGCGAACGCGGTCACGTCGTCGCAGGCAGCCCCACCGCGAGCGTCAGCTCCAGCACCCGCTGAGGCGAGGAGAGATCCGGGAACAGGTCCCGCAGCTGCCCCATCCGGTACCGCACCGTCTGCGGGTGCACGAACAGGGCCGTGGCCACCTCCTCCCGCCGCCCGTGGTGCAGCAGCCAGGCCCGCAACGTCTCCTCCAGCCGCCGCGCCGAGCTGGCGGGCAGGGCGCGCAACGGTGCCAGGGCGCGGGCCCGGAGGTCGGCGTAGGCGTCCGGGTCGGCGGTGAGCACCAGCTCGGAGAGGTGTTCCTCGGTGTCGCGGATCGAGGGGGAGAGCGAGCGCGCGCGCACGGCCCGTGCGTAGGAGGTCGACGCGCGCATCCACGGCCTGGCCGGGCCCACGACGGCGTGGCGGGCGCTCAGCTGGCGGAGCAGGTGGGCGCGGTCGGCGTCCGGGACCAGGAGCACGCCCAGCGAGTCCGGGAGGTCGTCGAGGACCAGGGTGCCCGCGTCGAGGGAGCGGAACGCGGGACGGGCCTGGGCGGCGGGCAGCAGTGCCACGGTCAGGGTCGTGGGGATCGTCCAGGCGGCGCGTCCGGCCGCGGCCAGCAGGACCTCGGTACTGGCTCCGGCCAGCAGGTCGCGGGCCAGTTGTTCCAGGTGGCGCTCGTGGGCCAGGCCGCGGGCCGCCAGTTCGTCGGCGTGGCCCGCGGCGGAGGCGGCGGAGAGCTCGTCGATGTAGGCGAAGGTCAGCTCGGCGAACTTCGCCACCTCGGCGGCGGGCAGGCCTGCCGGCACGGCGCCCGCGGCGAGGCCTCGCCAGGCCACCCGTGCGCCCACGCGGTAGGCGCTGAGCAGGGCGTCCATCGAGCGGCCGTCGCGGACCTCGCCGCGGCCCAGCTCGTAGGCCGCGTCGCTCGCGTCGCCGCCGGTGGCTGTGCCGCCCGCCAGGTCGAGGTAGTGTCCGAGCGCTGTGCGGACCGCGCGGCGGATCGTGCCGCCCATGCGGCCCGAGAGGGCGTTCGCGTAGCTCGGGACCTCGTCGATGATGGCCTGCACGACCTCGTCGGCCGTGGTCCGCAGGACCGCGCGCAGCGCCGTGACTGTTTTCTCGTCCAGGGCCAATTCGGTGGCCCGCTGTATTGCATGACTCACGATTTGTTCCCCGCGAACAATTCGGCCGAGCAGATTCACGTCGTACGGACAGGACTTTACGCCCTGAGGCGCATCAAGCTGGAGTCATGACGAGTGCCGCCCTCCGCAGCAGGGCGTGGAAACTGCTGGAACTGGTCACGACGCCACTGCTGCCGTCCGACTACCTCGACCTGGTCAGCCCGCTCCGCGCGGGCGCTGACCTGCGGGGACGCATCGAAGCCGTCCACCGGGAGACGGACGACGCCGCGACCATCGTGATCAGGCCCGGCAAGGGCTGGCGCGGTCACGTCGCCGGTCAGTACGTCCGGATCGGCGTCGACGTCGACGGCGTGCGCCTGTGGCGCGCGTACTCGGTGACGTCGCCGACGAGCCGCGCGGACGGGCGCATCACGATCACCGTGAAGGCCATTCCCGACGGGAAGGTCAGCAACCACCTGGTCCGCAAGGTCAGACCGGGCACGGTCATCCAGCTCGACCAGGCCACCGGCGAGTTCGTGCTGCCCGCCGCCAGGCCCGCCAAGGTCCTCTACCTCACGGCCGGCAGCGGCATCACGCCCGCGATGGGCATGCTGCGCGACGCCCGGCTCACCGACGTGGTCATGGTCCACTCGGCCCCGCGCGAGGAAGACGTCATCTTCCGCAACGACCTGCACGACCTCGTCGCGGACAAGGCGCTGACGCTCGTCGAGCTGCACACCGACACCGACGGCATGCTCGACGTCGCCGAGCTCGGGAAGCACGTCCCCGACTGGGCCGAGCGCGAGACCTGGGCGTGCGGCCCGGCCGGCCTGCTCGACGCCGCCGAGGCGCACTGGGCCGAGCACGGCATCGCCGAGCGCCTGCACACCGAGCGGTTCCGGCCCACGGTCGTCGTGGCGGGCGAGGGCGGCGAGGTCACGTTCGGCAAGACCGGCAAGACGGTCGACGCCGACGGCGCCACGCCGTTGCTCACCATCGGCGAGGAGGCCGGCGTGCTGATGCCGTCCGGCTGCCGCATGGGCATCTGCTTCGGCTGCGTCACGCCGCTGAAGTCCGGAGCCGTGCGGGACCTGCGCACCGGCGAGATCACCCAGGCCGAGGACAGCGCCAACGCCCACGTGCTCGTGCAGACCTGCGTGTCCGCCGCGGCGGGCCCCTGCGAACTCGAACGCTAGGGCCTGTGTCGAAGTCCATGTTCGCGACAGCCGGGCCTGAGGCGGCCCCCGGGGGCACGGCCGGACGACCCACGTACAACACCGGTACGCGGGTCGCCCGGCCGCACCGCCAGGAACCACCTCAGACGCGGCTCTCATCGAACGGGACTTCGACACAGGCCCTAGTCTGTGCGTTCGTGCTGCTCATCGTCCTGGAACTGATCGGGATCGCCGTGTTCGCCGCCTCCGGTGCGGTGGCCGCGGTCCGCGCCCGCCTGGACGTCTTCGGCGTGATCATCCTGGCCCTCACCACGGCGCTGGGCGGCGGCATCATCCGCGACGTCCTGCTCGGCGTGCACCCGCCGACGAGCCTGCGCAGCTGGCCGT
>NZ_DASVFL010000325.1:0-54647 GCF_036380075.1 Lentzea sp.
TGATCTCCCGCGCGTCCTGGCATGTGGAGAGGTTTCCGAAGAAGGGGACAAGACGTTGAGTTTCAACCGACGTGCGGTGCTCGCGCTGGGTGCTGGAGCGGCACTGGCCATGGCCGTACCCGCCACGGCGCAGGCCTCACCCACCACCGGCAGGCTGCGTGAGCTCGAACGGCAGCACAACGCGCGCCTCGGCGTGTTCGCGACCGACACCGGAACCGGACGCACGGTGCTGCACCGGGCGGACGAGCTCTTCCCGATGTGCTCCACGTTCAAGACCATCGCCGCGGCCGCGGTTCTGCGCCGTGACACCGACGGGTCGTTGCTGCGCAAGGTGATCACCTACACGCAGGCCGACATCGAGAAGTCGGGCTACGGCCCGGTCACCGGTAAGCCGGAGAACCTCGCGAACGGCATGACCGTCTCGGCCCTGTGCGAGGCGACCATCACCTACAGCGACAACTGCGCGGCCAATCTGCTCCTCACCGAGCTCGGCGGCCCTACGGCGATCACCCGGTTCAGCCGCTCGATCGGCGACCCGGTGACGCGTCTCGACCGCTTCGAACCGGAGCTGAACTCCGCGGAGCCGGGCCGTGTCACCGACACGACGTCGCCGCGCGCCATCGGCCAGAGCTACGCTCGCCTCACGCTGGGCCACGCGCTCGACCGCGCGGACGCCGCGCAGCTCACGAACTGGCTGCTGGCCAACACGACCGGCGGCAAGCGCATCCGCGCCGGGCTGCCGGTGGCGTGGGGCTGGGGTGACAAGACCGGCACCGGCGAGTACGGCACGACCAACGACGTCGGCATCGCGTTCCCGCCGGACCGCGCGCCGATCGTGATCGCGGTGCTGTCGACGCGGGAGAGCGAGCCGGAGGGCGCGGCCGACGAGGTGCTGCTGGCCAAGACGGCGGAGCTGGTCGCGGCGACGTTCAGCTGACGTGACAGGGCGGCCCGTCCGAACGGGCCGCCCTGTGCGTGCGCTCGGCCCTAGCCGGAACGGGCCGGTGCCGTTACCGTCGACGTGAATCTCGTTCACGTTCCCAAAGGCGGCGGCGATGCGGCGAGCGGTTCTCCTGACGGTCCTGTTCCTCCTCGCGCTGGTGGTCACGCCCGCGAGGGCGGACTTCGACGGCACCGAGCTGCGGGTCTCGGGCGGGGTGTTCCGCGACGAGCACGGCCGCGAGGTGGTGTTGCGCGGCTTCAACGTCTCCGGCACGGCGAAGCTGGCCGAGAACCGCGGCCTGCCGTTCGCGACCGTCGCCGACGCGCGCAGGTCCGCGCAGGCGATGAAGCAGCTGACCGGGGCGAACGCCGTGCGGTTCCTGCTCACCTGGGCGTGGGTCGAGCCGCAGCGCGGCCGGATCGACCACGCCTACCTCGACGGCGTCACGGCCCAGTTGCGCGCGTTCACCGGCCTCGGCATCCGCGTGTACCTCGACTTCCACCAGGACCTCTACTCGCGGCACCTGTTCAACAAGGACAGCTGGTACACCGGCGACGGCGCACCCGCGTGGGCGGCGAGCGGGTATCCCAAGGAGTCGTGCGGGCTCTGCGTCCACTGGGGCCAGAACATGAAGAACAACAACGCCGTCACCGCCGCCATCTACGACTTCTGGCACAACCGCGACGGCGTGCAGGACTCGTTCGTCGACGCGGCCGGCGAAGCCATGAAGCACGTGCGGGAAGCCTTGCCCGCCACCGAGTTCAAGCTCGTCGTCGGCGTCGACCCGCTCAACGAGCCCTACGCCGGCAAGTACGACAGCGGCCAGACGTCGCAAACGTGGGAGCGCGACCTCCTGATGCCGTTCTACCGGCGCTTCCGGGCGGAGATGGACGAGGCGGGCTGGGCGGCGAAGCCCGCGTTCGTCGAGCCGCTGGTGTTCTGGAACCAGAACGTGGACTTCTTCGCCGAACCCGGCGGCCTCACGCTGGTGCCGCCGCTGGGCGAGCGGTTCGTGTTCAACGTGCACTTCTACGACGGCAAGGCGCAGTCCGGGATCCTCATGCCCGGCAAGGCCGCGGACGGCCAGTACGCGCAGGCGTTCGGCACGATCCGCGAACGCGCGAGAACCCTGGGCACGACCGCGATCGTCTCCGAGTTCGGGCATCCCGTCTCGGGCTTCACGTCCGACAAGAACCCGTCCGTGCTCAAGGCGATCTACCAGGGCCTCGACTCGGCGGCGCCCGGCTCGCGCTGGTGGTCGGCTCCGCGCGGCACGGTGGTCTCGGGCAGCCAGTGGCACTGGGACACGAACTACGGCCGCCACCGCGAGCTGATGAACGACAACCCCGACAAGGTCAAGACCGACGGCGACGCCATGAACGACGAGCACTTCTCGGCCGTCAAGCTCCACGCGTCCGGGGCCCCCGTGCTGAACGTCGAACGCGCGGTGGTCGACCGCGTCTACCCGCAGGCCGTCGCGGGCACCACGCTCGCGTTCACCTACGAGGACCGCGTCCACCAGACCTGGCAGCAGATCCCGCTCGCGAACGTCCGCGCGGTGGTCGGGCCGGCGCAGTTCGCCGTGCTCGTCTGGGACTCGAACGGCGGCACTGCGCCGACCGAGCTGCACCTGCCGGAGACGCTGCGTTCGCCCTTGGTGATCAGCTCGGCGTCCTCGGCGGTGCAGGGCGACCGGCTGCTGCTGAGCGGCGGCACCGGACGCCAGTTCGCGCTGGTCACAGCCTCGTCGGGCGGCAACACCGCCGCGGCGGAGGCGGAGCTGCGGCAGTGGCTGCGCACCTGGTGACTTGCGACTGGTACGTAAGCTGGTGAAGTGCGAACAAGGCCCACCCTGAGCTGGACGAACCCGGGCCCGCCGCTGCCGCGCACCGACCGCCTCGACGACGTGGTCCCGATCGTCGCCGAGGGCGGCGTCCTGGTGCTCAGCGGCGCGGGCCTGTCGACGGAGTCCGGCATCCCCGACTACCGCGGCGAGGGCGGGTCGCTGCGCAAGCACACCCCGATGACCTACGAGGAGTTCACCACCGACGAGGCGGGCAGGCGGCGCTACTGGGCCCGCAGTCACGTCGGGTGGCGCACCATCGCCCGCGCGCACCCGAACGCGGGCCACCACGCCGTCGCCCGGCTCTCGCCGAAGCTCGCCGGTGTCATCACGCAGAACGTCGACGGTCTGCACCAGGCCGCGGGCTCGCGGGACGTCGTCGAGCTGCACGGCGGCCTCGACCGGGTGATCTGCCTGGACTGCCGGCTGCTCTCGCCGCGCGTCGAGCTGGACCACCGGCTGCGCGCGGCGAACCCGGACTTCGCCGTGACCACCGACGAGATCAACCCCGACGGCGACGTGTTCCTGCCGGAGGAGCAGGTGCGCGGGTTCGAGGTCGTGCCGTGCGCGGACTGCGGTGGCGTGCTGAAGCCGGACGTCGTGTTCTTCGGTGAGAACGTGCCCCGGCCGCGCGTGGAGCAGTGCTACTCGCTCGTCGACAACGCCCGGTCGTTGCTGGTCCTCGGGTCGTCGCTGACCGTCATGTCCGGACTGAGGTTCGTGCGGCGGGCGTTCGAGGGCGGCCTGCCCGTCGTGATCGTCAACCGCGGCGAGACGCGCGGCGACCCGTTCGCGTCAGTGCGCGTCGACCTGCCGCTGGGGAAGTCGCTGACGGAGCTCGTCGACCTAGTTCTGTGACCGGAACTGGTCCAGCACGCGCCGCTCCCGCTTCGTCGGGCGTCCCGCGCCGCGGTCCCGCCGCGCGATGGGGATGTCCGGCGGGGGCGGGGGAGTGCGGTCGATGAAGCACGTGGCCGCGTCCGCCGCGCCGACCCGCTTCTGGATCACCCGCACGACCTCGACGATCTTCGTCTTGTCGCCGACGCGGGCGCGGACCTGGTCGCCGGGCACGACGGTGGTGGAGGGCTTCACCGGCTTGTCGTTGATGCGCACGTGACCGCCGCGGCACGCCTGGGCGGCGTCCGGGCGGGTCTTCGTCAGCCGGACCGCCCACAGCCAGCGGTCGATGCGCGTGGACTCCACCCCGCCATCATGGCACCTCGGAGAGCGCGGAGCCGCGCGCGGGCGGCGGGTGCGGCAACGGGTGCGCGCCCTCCGGCCGCAGGCCGTCGAACAGGATTCCCAGGTAGCGCTCCCACAGGTCCGGTGCCGCGCCCGGCAGGTGCTTGACGACGTCGTTGGGCACGCACATCAGCAACATCACGTCGGTGCCCGTGACATCGGACCGCAGCGCGCCCTCGGCCCGTGCGTGGTCGACCAGCGCACCGATGGACCGCGCCATGTGCTCCTGCGCCTCGGCCACCTCGGCGCCCAGGTCGCCGGACAGGAACGACAGGTCGAGCTGCTGGCGTTGCCGTGCGGCGTGCCTCAGGAACTCCAGGACCGCGCCGCCCGCGTCCGGCGCGCCGCACAGGTCGTCCGCGAGAGCCGCCAGCCTGGTCACGCGGTCCAGCACGATGGCCGCGACCAGGTCGTCCTTGGTGGGGAAGTGGCGGAACACCGTGCCCTTCCCCAGCCCCGCCCGGCGGGCGATCGCCGAGACGGGCGCGTCCACCCCCTGCAGGGCGAACTCCTCGATCGCCGCCGCGAGCAGCAGTTCGCGGTTCCGGACGGCGTCGGCACGCTGGGACACCGCCGCAGCCTAACAAGTTGACCGCGCGGTCCGTTTCGTGCAGGCTAAGATGACCAAGCGGTCCGTTTAGAGGGGGAAGCATGAGAGCTGTGGTGGCGAACGACTACGGTCCGCCGGAGAGCTTCGTGGTGGCCGACGTGCCGGTGCCGCGTCCCGGGCCGGGACAGCTCCAGGTCCGCATCGCCGCGGCGTCGATCAACCCGGCCGACGTCGTGCTGCCCGGCGGGGAGTACCGGACCGCCGGTGTGCCGCTGCCGTTCCCGCACGTGCCCGGCAACGACTTCGCCGGCACGGTCACGGAGGTCGGTGCCGGGGTGACGGCGTTCCGGGTGGGTGACGAGGTCTTCGGCCAGGCCGTGCCGCGCGTGCTGCGCCCGATGGCCGGCGCGACGAGGCCGTCGCTGAGCACGGGGTCGCTCGCCGAGTACGCCGTGTTCGAGGCGGACACGCCGTTGCTGACCCACCGCCCGCCCGGCCTGGACGTGGCCGACGCGGCCGCGCTGGCGACCGCCGGGCTGACCGCGCGGGCGCTCCTCGTGACGGCGCGACCGGAGCCGGGCGGGACCGCGCTGGTCGTGGGCGCGACGGGCGGTGTCGGCACGGCGCTCGTGCCGTTGCTCGCGGCCGCGGGCGTGCACGTCGTCGCCACGTCGACCGCCGCCGACGACGCGCTGCTGCGCGAGCTCGGCGCCGCGGAGACGATCGGGTACGCGGACGCCTATCCGGAGGGCGTCGACATGGCGTTCAACGTCGTGCTGCGGGGCGACCGGCTCGGCGCGGTCGCCGCGGCGGTCCGTCCTGGCGGGCGGCTGCTCACGATCACCTACCCGCCACCCGGTCCGGACCGTCCGCGCGACGACGTCGACCTGGAGTTCGTGCTGGACCTCGACGGCGCGCTCGGCGGCATGCGCGAGGTCGCCGACCTGGCCGTCAGCGGCGTGCTGCCCGCGACGATCAGCCGCCGCTACCTCCTGGACGACGGGCCGCGGGCCTGCGTCGACTTCGTGCGCGAGCACACCACGGGCAAGCTCGTCGTCACGACGTGACGGCGTCCACCGGGTCCGCTGTGGGCTTCAGGCCGAGCATCCGCGCGAGCCCCGAGAGCTCCAGCACCTTCGTCACCTGCACCGATGCCGCCGAAAGACGCAGTCCGCCCGCCGCGGCGGAGGCGCGTGCGTGGCCGCGCACGAGGGCGCTCACGCCGCTGGAGTCGCAGAACGTGACCGCGGACAGGTCCAGCACCACGTAGCGGTGGCCGTTGTCGAGGAGGCGGTCGAGGCGGGCGAGCAGTCGTTCGGAACCGGATCCGGCGAGTTCACCTGAGACGGTGACGAGGGTGGACGCGGGTGACGACCGAGTCACCGTGACTTCGAGCATTTCGGAGCAGTACCCAGTCCGCACGGGCGTGAAACCACCCTGTCGCCGTCGCCCGGCCGTGTCCTCCTGGCAGCGGTGCGTGAATTCGACGGCCGCATTCGAAGATCAGCCTTCAGTCGGTTCTCAGGAATGGTTTTCGCGCTTTCGTATCCGCGGTCCTTCGACGTTTTGGTTGTGGTCGAAAGCTTCGACGGTATTTTCGTCCGTCCGGAGACTGGCGGTGGGAGCAGGTGTCCGTCGGGGAGGACGGCCACCTGCGAAGGGACCGACAGGGGGACTCATGAGAAGGCACGTGCGCGACAGCTTCTTCGTCGTGGGCGAAGGTGTGCTGGAATTCGACGAGAAAGGTGAAGCCGTTACGCGTCCGCCCTCCACGACGGAGGAGCTGCGCCGGTTCCGGTTCTCGCGGCTGGGGCCGAAGGGACCGAGGACGGACGAGGAGACGCGGGTCGCCCTCGCGACCGCGATCACCGCGGCCGGCGCGCAGCCGGACGCGCCGGGCGTCCCGGCGGGGTTCACCTACCTCGGCCAGTTCGTCGACCACGACCTCACGATGGACCGCACCGGCACGCAGCTCGGCCAGGACGTCAACCTCGACGAGCTGCTCCAGGGCCGCTCGCCCGCGCTGGACCTCGACTCGGTCTACGGCCGGGGCCCGCGCGACAAGGACGACCAGGTGTTCTACGCCGAGGACGGCGTGAAGCTCAAGACGGGCACCACCACGCCCGTGCCGTTCCCGGACGAGGGCACCAACGTCCCGTTCGAGGGCTTCGACCTGCCGCGCCGCGGCGGGACGGCGGGCACGGCGGCGGAGCGCAGGCTGCCGCTGATCCCGGACGCCCGCAACGACGAGAACCTCGTGGTGGCGCAGACGCACCTCGCGTTCATCCGCTTCCACAACCGCGTGGTCGACGAGCTCGCGCTCACCGGCCTCACGGGCGACCGGTTGTTCCGCGCCGCCAAGGAGCTGGTGGTGCGGCACTACCAGTGGGTGCTGAAGACCGACTTCCTGCCGCGGGTCGTCGACCCCGCGATCGTGGAGGACGTCTTCACCCACGGCCGCAGGTTCTTCGAGGTGCCCGGCAGGCACTGCAGCCGGGACGACTCGCCGACCATGCCGGTCGAGTTCGCGGTCGCCTCGTACCGCTTCGGGCACAGCCAGGTCCGCGGCGCGTACCAGTGGAACCGCGTGTTCAACTCGACCGGTCCCGGCGGCATCGCGTCGTTGTTCGCGCTGTTCACGTTCACCGGCGTGGCCGGCAACTTCGACCCCGGCTCGCAGACGCCCGGTGACCTCGACGACGTCGACCGCGGCCCGCTGTTCACGTTGCCCAGCAACTGGATCGCGGACTTCCGGCGGCTCTACGACTTCACCGAGGCCGGGCGCGAGGACCTGGTGGCACCGGAGCAGTTCGGCGGCGGCAACGTCACCAAGCGGATCGACACGCTGCTGGTCGACCCGCTGACGCAGCTGCCGGCGGGCACGTTCGGCGGCCGCGGCACGGCGTTCCGCGAGATCGAGCGCAACCTCGCGTTCCGCAACCTCACCAGGGCCTCGATGATGGAGCTGGCCACCGGTCAGCAGATCGCCGAGCTGCTCGGCGCGGAGCCGCTCACCGCGGAGCAGATCCTCGACGGCGACGGAGGTGCCGTGGTCGAGGGCCTGTCCGAGGAGCAGCGGGAGCGGCTCGTCGAGGCGACGCCGTTGTGGTTCTACGTGTTGCGCGAGGCGGAGATCGGCGGCGGGCGCCTGGGCCCGGTCGGCGGCCGGATCACCGCCGAGGTCTTCCACCGCGCGATGGAGGGCAGCCGCATCTCGATCGTGCGCTCGCCGTACTGGCGGCCGACGCTCGGACCGGACTCCAGCACGTTCCGCATGGTCGACCTGCTGCTGTTCGGGTTCGAGGGCAAGGCCGACCTGCTGAACCCGCTGGGGGACCCGCGGTCCTGATCGCCCTCGCACGTCCTGTCTGACCGGGTGGTGGCAGTCAGGCAGGAGAGGGAGATCGATGTCGCGTCCAGAAACCACACGTCGCCCGAGTGCGGGCCAGCGCCTCACCCGGCTGGCGGGTGAAGCGGGGATTCCGTTGCTGCGCATCGGACTGGGGGTCGTGTACCTCTGGTTCGGCGTGCTGAAGCTGTTCCCCGGCGCCAGTCCCGCCCAGGACCTCGTGGAGCGCACGGTGTCCGCGCTGACGTTCGGGATCGTCCACGGGGACCTGGCCAGGATGAGCGCCGCGATCACCGAGATCGGGATCGCACTGGTGGTGCTGAGCTTCCGCGCGCCGGGGTGGTGCGCGGTCCTGCTGGCAGGCCACGTCGTGCTGGTGTCGACACCGCTGGTGTTGTTCCCCGGCGAGATGTGGTCCGCGCCGCTGCGGGCGTCCTTCGAAGCCCAGTACATCCTGAAGAACCTGGTGACCGTCGCCGCCGCGGTGGTCATCGCGTCATCGCGCAGGGGGGAGCGGTGACCGGGAGCCGCCCGATCGTGTCGATCGGGCGGCTCCCGCGCGTTGTACGGTGCCTGGACATGGGGGAGATGTTCGCGCCGTTGGCGCATCCGGCTTTCCGCCGTCTGCTGGCGGCCCAGGTCACCACGGTCACCGGCAACGCGATGGCGCCGATCGCGCTGGCGTTCGCGGTGCTCGACCTGACCTCGTCGGTGACGTCGCTCGGCCTCGTCGTCGCCGCCCGGTCGGTGACCAACGTGGTGTTCCTGCTGTGGGGCGGGGTGGTCGCGGACCGGTTGCCGCGCCAGTTCGTGCTCGTCGGGTCGTGCGTGGTGAGCACGGTCAGCCAGGCGTCGATCGCCGTGCTCGTGCTGACGGGGTCGGTCTCGGTGCCGTGGTTCGCGGTGTTGTCGGCGGTCAACGGGATGTCGAGCGCGTTCGCCCTGCCCGCGGCCTCGGCGCTGGTGTCGCAGACGGTGCCGGCCGAGCTGCGGCTGCGGGCGAACGCGGTGCGGCGCCTCGGGGTCAACTCCGCGAACATCGGCGGGGCGTCGCTCGGCGGCCTGCTGATCGCGTTCACCGGCCCCGGCTGGGGACTCGCGGTCGACGCGCTGTCGTTCGCGCTGGCCGGCGTGCTGTTCGCGTTCGTGCGCGTGCCCGTCACCCGTGCCGGGCGCAAGCCGCCGGTGCTGTCCGAGCTGAGGGCCGGCTGGACGGAGTTCGCGTCGCGGCAGTGGGTCTGGCTCGTGGTGGTGGCCTTCTCGTTCGTCAACGCGGCGCACGTGGGCGGTCTCATGGTCCTCGGCCCGGTGCTCGCGGACACCACGTTCGGGCGCGAGACGTGGGGTTTCGTGCTGGCCTCGCTGACCGCGGGCATGGTCGCCGGCGCGGTCGTCGCGATGAGGACGAAGGTGCGGCGCCTGCTGCTGTTCGGCGTGGCGTGCGTGGGGGCGTTCGCGGGGCTGCCGCTGGTCATGGTCGTGCATCCGGAGCCCTGGTTGCTCATGGTCACGGCGTTCGTGTGCGGGCTGGGGCTGGAGCAGTTCGGCGTGGCGTGGGAGACGTCGTTGCAGCAGCACGTGCCGGCGGACAAGCTCGCGCGCGTCTACTCCTACGACATGGTCGGGTCGTTCGTGATGGTTCCGGTGGCCCAGCTCGCGGTGGGACCGCTGTCGCACGCGTTCGGCATCTCCGCGGCCCTGCTCGGGTGCGCGGCGGTCTACCTGCTCGCCACCGCGGCGATGCTGGCCTCGCGCTCCGTGCGGTCGGTCGGCACCGACGTCGAGGCGCGAGTTCGGTGACCGGGGCAACCTCGTTCGGCTCCGCTGCGTCACCACTCCACGTGGGGCAAGATCAGTTTCCACAAGGGCCATCGCACTCACTGGGGAAGTGGATGAATCTGAAGCGGTTGACCGCGCTGTGCGCGGTGCTCTCGATCACCGGTGCCGCTCTGGCACCCTCGGCCAGCGCGGGAGGGGAGCAGCACCGCCCGCTGGCCGAGCGCCTGCGGGAGGCGATCGTCGCGCAGGACTTCAAGGACGTCATCGACCTGACGCCACCGCAGACCGGCGCCGCGCGGTCGGCGGGACAGCGCGAGAAGTACGACCCGAGCCCGGCGGAGCTCGCCGCCAAGGCCAGGACGCTGGCGGTCCAGGCGGGGAAACCGTTGCACCAGACGCCGAACATGGACGCGGCGATCATCGAGCTCGACCCGGCGGGACGCCCGGCGGCCGTGGCGAACGTGCTGCTCAGCCCGCAGTACCCGAACGGCGTCGTCGTGCCGGTCAAGCACGGGTCCCTGTCCACGGACCAGGTGCGCTACCGCTGGTGGGACGACGACGAGTGGGACGCCAACGGCGGCAAGGGCACGCGCGACGTGCTGGCCGGCAGGGAGAACGCGCCGATCGACTTCTCCTCGCCGTACCCGGCGTCGGTGTTCAAGCTGATGGTGGCGTTCGGCGTCCTGCGCCTCGCCGACCAGGGCAAGGTCGACCTCGACGCCGACTACGTCTACGACCCGGACCCGGTTCGCGAGGCGTGCGGCGGCAAGTCGACGAAGAAGGTCCGCCAGCTCTTCGACGAGATGATCACCAAGTCGCAGAACGAGTCCACCTGCGCGCTGATCAAGATGATCCACGACCTGAACTCGTGGGACGCCGTGAACTCCAGCTTCGCCGACCTCGGCATGCCGACCCTGATGGTCACCGGGACCATCCCCGGCAACGGCGGCCGCTGGATCGGCTCGAACATGAGCGGCCTCGACACCGCGAAGCTCCTGCTGCTGGTCAACGGCGGCGCGGGCGTGCTCTGGACGACGGACGCGGGCAAGCAGGTCACGAACACCGAGCTGTCGGCCTCGTCGCGGGCGTTCTTCCAGCAGACGCTGGCCGGCCAGGGCCACAACGAGATGCTGTCCACTCCGAACTGGTGCGGCCGCGACTACCCGGTGCAGGGCATCCCGCAGCAGGTCCCGGCGCGCTGGATCCAGGCGGACGGCACCGTGAAGGTCGGTGACGCCGTCTACGACCGCGACGTGCGCCCGTGCAACGAGGCCGCCGAGGTGACCTTCGCGCACAAGACCGGCTGGGTCGACACCACCGGTTCCGACGCGGGCATCGTGAAGGCGTTCCGCGGCAAGGACAAGCGCAACTACGTCGTGGTCGTGTTCTGCAACCTCGGCACCGACTACGTGGACGCCGACCGCCCGGCCGACCCGCCCGGCGTGTTCCCGGTGCTGTACACGCAGAAGTACGCGAAGCTCGGCAAGGCGATCGACACCATCATGAAGACCCTCTAGCGGGACCCGGCACCGCGGTCGCTCACACGGCCGCGGTGCCGATCAGCCCGTTGCGCGTCACCCTGCCCGCGAGCTCCTCCTCGGTGAGGTGCCCGGTGTCCTCGGGGCGGCGCGGCAGCACCATGTAGCGTGACTCGGCGTTCGCGTCCCACACCTCGATCGCGGTGGACTCGGGCAGCACGAGCCCGAACTGCTCCAGCACCTCGCGCGGGTGGCTGACGACCTTCGAGCGGTAGGCGGGGCTCTTGTACCAGGTGGGGGACGGGCCGAGCAGCGAGAGCGGGTAGCAGCTGCACAGCGTGCACACGACGACGTTGTGCACGTCCGCGGTGTTCTCGACGACGTGCAGCCGTTGCACCTGCAGACCGCCGCCCATGGACAGGCCGAGCTCGGGCAGCGCGTCGTTCGCGTTCTCCAGCAGGCGGTCCCGGAAGCCGGGGTCGGTCCAGGCCCGTGCCACGACCCGGAAACCGTTGGCGGGCTTGGCCTTCGCCGTGAACGCCTCCAGCACCTGGTCCAGCTCGCGCGGGTCCAGCAGGCCCTTCTCCTCCAGGAGCGCTTCCAGTTCCCGGACCTGGGCGGCGATCGGGGAGTCGTCGTGGTCGTCACTCATCGCCGAGGTAGTCCTCCCAGAGGGACAGCGTCACGTGGTGGTCGCCGCGGCCGAACAGTTCGCGTGCGGGGAACCGCACGAGGTACACCTGTTGTGGTTGCAGGATTCCCTGCGCGCGGAGGTCCGCGAGCGGGTGGACGCCGTCCTGTCCGACGACCGTGCCGACCCGGCCGCGCGCGTAGTGCGGCAGCCGCGTGTGGTGCTCGGGGTCCACAGCGGACGTCCGCACCCGGTCGCCCGTGCGGTAGCGCTCAGACAACGCCCTTCTCCTCGAGCAGCGTCCGGATCGCCCGGAACCAGTTCTCGTAGTAGGACGACTCGTGCGACATCGTCCGTTCGACGGCGTCGCGGAACTCGTCGAGGTTGTAGACCCGCTGCTTGATCAACGCCCGGTTCATGGCCATCACGTGCGCCTCCCAGTCGGCGTGGAACGGCGGTTCGTCCAGTTCCTCGACGACCGGCCCGAACCCGTCCAGCCCGCCCACGTCGTTGGTCCTCGGCATGTCACCTCCTGCGCTCAGCCAGATTCTGCGCCGCTTCCCGCCAGTTCGGGAACCCGAACCCGAACCCGGCCCCGGTGAGCCTGCCCGGCACCACCCGGCGGCTCTTCAGCAGCAGCTCGGTGTCGGTGCGCAGCGCGAACGCCCCGATCTCCGCCATCCAGCCGGTCGCGGGCAGCCCGGCGGGCCTGCGCCACGCCCGGCGCAGCTCGCGCATGAAGTCCCGCTGGGGCAACGGGCCGGGTGCCGCCAGGTTGACCGCGCCCTCGACCGGTTCGGAGATCAGGAACTCGACGGCGCGCACGAAGTCCTCGTCGTGGATCCACGACACGTACTGCCGGCCGCCCGCGACGGGCCCGCCGAGCCCGAGCCGCGCCAGCCACGACAGGTAGTCGAACACGCCGCCGCGGTCCGGGCTCATCACCATCGCGGCCCTCAGCGCGACCTTGCGGGTGTCCGGGGTGACGGCCTCCTCCAGCTCGGCCTCCCAGCGCTTGGCGATCTCCACGCTGTAGGCCCAGTAGCCGGGCACGTCCTTCTCGCGGCCGCCGAGGATGCCGGTCCGCTCGTCGTTCGGCGAGGTGAACCGGTGCGCGTAGATCGTCGCCGTGCTCATCTGCAGCCACACCCCCGGCGGGTTGTCGGCCTTGGCGATCGCCTCGCCCACCACCCGTGCCGAGTCGACCCGCGACCGCATCATCTGCTGGAGGTTCTCGGCGGTGTACCGGCAGCTCACGCTGCGTCCCGCCAGGTTGATGACGACGTCCGCGCCGTCGATCTCGTCCGCCCACGGGCCGAGCGTCCGGCCGTCCCACCTCACGCCGCCGCTGCGGCTGATGACCACCACCTCGTGGCCCGCCGCTGTCAAAGCGCGCCGAAGCACGGTGCCGACCTGACCGGTGCCGCCTGGAATCACGATCTTCATCTCGCCCCCTCGCGCCCGAAGCTAGCCGCCTCTTCCTGAGAGTCGTGTCAGCTGAGCGGGTGCCGCGCGACCAGCACCATCGCGTCGAGCAGCCGCCACCAGTCCTGCTCGCCCGCGTCCACGACCTGGCCGACGGCGGCGAGCGCGGCGACCACGGCCTCCGGCTCCGCGCCGAGCAGGGCCACCGCCCGGCGGAACCGGTCGGTGCGCCGCAGCTTCACCAGCGACGGCGGAAGTGCGGGAGGGGCCGGGTCCGGCTCGCCGAACGAGACGCGCAGGTCCGTGCCGAGGGCGGTGGCCAGGCGGGACAACGCGCCGGTCGTCGGGTTGCCGCGACCGTTCTCGAGGTTCGCGATGTACGGCACGGACAGGCCCGCGTCGGCGGCGACCGAGGCGACGGTGCGGCCGCTCGCCTGGCGCAGTGCGCGGATGGTCGGTCCCAGTGAGTCCACGTCGACTATCTTGACAGAACACAGGACGACTGTCTTTATCTTGTGAGTATGGGTGCCTGGGGGATTCGGGACTTCCGGTTGCTGTGGGGTGGCAGGGCGGTCAGCCAGCTCGGGTCGTGGTTGCTGGTGGTGGCGGTGCCGGCGCACGTCTACGCGGTGACGGGGTCGGTGTTCGCCACGGGGCTGACGCTGGCGGCGGAGTACCTGCCGGCGTTGGTGCTGGGGCCGGTGGCGGGGGTGCTGGTCGACCGGTGGGACCGGCGGCGGGTGATGGTCGCGGCGGACCTGCTCCGGGCCGCGGCCGTCGCGGTGATGCTGCTGGGCTCGCCGGCAGCGATCTACGCGGCCGTGGTGGCGGAGAGCGTGGGAGCCGTGCTGTTCCGGCCCGCCGCGCAGGCCCACGTGCCCGCCGTCGTGGGGACCGGACCCGCGCTCGCCGGCGCGAACTCGTGGAACGCCGCGACCGACGGGGTGGTGGGGCTCGTTGGGCCGCCGCTCGGCGGACTGCTGTTCGCGTGGGCCGGGTTCGAGGTGCTGGTGGTGCTCGACGTCGTCAGCTACCTGCTGTCGGCTGTGGCGATCTCGTTGACCCGCAAGCGGCCCGTGGTGGCTCAGGAGAGATCGGGGTCGCGGGCCGGGATCGAGGCGTTGCGGGAGCTGCCACTCGTGCGGGCGTTGCTGCCGTTGAGCGCGGTGTTCCTGGCGGCGAACGCGGCGTTGAGCGCGCTCCTCGTGCCGTTCGGAGTGCGTCACCTGGGTGGGAGTGCGCAGGTCGGGATCGTGTTGTCGGCGCTGGGGCTGGGGTTCCTCGGCGGGGCCGTGCTGGTGAGGTGGCTCGACCGGGCGCAGCCGCGGACGGTCCTCGCCGCGGCGCAGCTCGGCACGGCGGCCGGGTTCGCCGGGTTGTTCGGCGCGCGGGACCTCCTGGCCGCCGTGGTCGCGGCCGTGGTGATCGGCGTGTTCGGGTCGGTCACGGTCGTGACGCCGAAGATCGCCGTGCAACGGCTGGTGCCGAACCACCTGCTCGGCCGGATCAGCGCGCTCTTCCTCGTGGCCGAGGCGGCGGCGACGCTCGCCGGGGCGGTCATGGGCCCGTTGCTCGCGGAGGCGGTGTCGCTGCGCTTCGCGGCCATGACGGCGGCCGCGGTGGCCGCCGCGGGTGCGCTGGTCGGCGCGGTGACCGTTCCGCGGGTTGTGCTCCCCGCAAAACGCTCGAACGAACAGCTGGGCGCTGCACCTCTACCCGGCGCTCGACGCCCACCTGGACGGCCGGCCGGTCACGACGCACCTGCGTGAGCACCTCGACAGCTTCGCCCTGCTCCTCGGCGCGTCGAGAGCGTCACGGCCGACTGGGACGCACGGGCCGCGGAGGTGCTGGCGGCGACCTTGGACGCGCCGGGCTTGCCCTGATCGGGGTAACGCGGCGGAGGCAGGCTCGATGTAGGGGTGTGCGCCTCACCCTCCTCGCCGCCGCCGCGTTCCTGCTCGCCGCCTGCACCTCCACCCCGGAAGCGGCGCCGGAGCCCGTCCCGCAGGCGCCGACGACCGTCGAGCAGCCCGCCGGCACCGGCCCGACCTGCGCGAACGCCAACTCGTCCGTCGTGGGCAAGGCGCTCGGGCTGCGGCTGCAGGGTCAGCGCGAGACGGTCGACAAGGCCGTCACGACCTGCACGTACGTCGGTTCCGGCATGCCCGTCGAGGTGCGGTTCACGACGAACGCGACGGCCGCGGCGGTCGCCCAGGCCAAGCCGGAGGGCGCCAAGGCGATCACGGGCTTCCTGGACGAGGCCTGGGAGACGACGGCCGGCGGGTCGGAGACCACCCAGCACATGGTCGCCGCGCGCAAGGGCAGGACGCTGGTCGAGGTGAAGTCGCCCGCGGGCGTCGAGCCGTCGAAGAAGCTGATCACCGACCTGCTCAGCAGGATCTAGGCGGCTCGTCGAAGAACGACAGCACGCGCGCGCCGACGCCAGCCACGTCCGCGTCAGCCCTGACCGGCGAGGTTGACCATCCAGCTCACGCCGAACCTGTCGACGAGGTCGCCGTACTCGTCGCCCCACATCTGCTTCTCCAACGGGGTGCCGACCTCGCCGCCCTCGGCGAGCTTGGCGAAGTACTCGCGCAGCACCTCGTCGTCGCCCGACAGCGACACCGTGATGGCGGAACCGGACCTGAGCTCCATGCCGGGCGGCGTGTCCGCGGCCATGATCGTGTAACCGGCGTCGGTCTCCAGCTGGGCGTGCATGATCTGGTCGGCCTGCGGCGTGTCCCGCATGCCGAAGTCGCCGAAGGTGTTCATCTTCAGCTCGCCGCCGAAGACCGACTGGTAGAACTCCATCGCCTGGCGGGCCTGGCCGTCGAAGCTGAGGTACGGGTTGAGGCGAGTGGCCACCGGAATCGCTCCTTCGCGGAAGACGGGCCCGCATACTCGCAAACCCCCGGCAGGCCGACAACTCGAACTCCCCGCCGTGACCTCCGGGTCACCGTGAGCTACCTGACCTGCGCAGACGGGATTCTTCGAAGAATTCCTGGCCGTCGTGTCGATCCGGGCGGGTGCCCGTTCGACGCATCAGTGGAAGGACACGACAGCCCAGGAGGAACACGACATGACCGCGACCGTCACCACCACTGCCGCCGCGACCGCCCCCGCCGCCCGCAAGTCCGCTTTCGCCCGTCACGCCACGGCCGCGACCCGCGTGCTGACCGGTCTGCTGTTCACCGTGACCGGCCTGAACGGGTTCCTGAACTTCATGCCCGCACCGGATCCGAGCACGATGGCGCCCGCCGGCGTCGCGTTCACGGCCGCGCTCTACGCCACCGGCTACATGCTCCAGCTCGTGGCGGGCGTCCAGCTGGTCGCCGGCGTGCTGCTGGTCGTCGGCCGGTTCGTGCCGCTGGCACTGGCGATCCTCGCGCCGATGGTGGTCAACATCTTCCTGGTCCACGTGTTCCTGGAGCCGTCCGGACTCGGCATCGCCATCCTGGTCGTGCTCGCGGAGATCGGGCTGGCGTGGGCGTACCGCGACAGGTTCCGCCCGATGCTGCAGGCCCGCTAGGCACTGCGGCCGAAATCCCCCGCCGGGCCACCGGCTCGCGGGGGATTCGCGTTGTGCCGCAACGACTACCGCGCGACGAAGGTGGCGAGCAGCGCCTGCACCTCGTAGACGTCGACGCCCTTGCCGAACTGCTTGGAGATCGGCACGTCGTTGCTGGAGACCCAGATCTTGAGCTCCGCGTCCAGGTCGAAGTGCCCGGCGGTCTCGACGCTGAACTGCGTGATCGCCTTGTAGGGGATCGAGTGGTACTCGACCTTCTTGCCCGTCATGCCCTGCTTGTCGACCAGGATGAGGCGCCGGTCGGTGAACACGAACGAGTCGCGCAGCAGCTGGTACGCCGCGTGCACCGGTTCCCCCTGCGCGAGCAGCCGGCCGAACTCCTGCGCGGCCGCCCTCGGGTCGAGCTTCGACGCGTTCCCCATCATTCCGCTGAGAAGTCCCATACGTCCACGTTTACCAGGCTTTCCGGGTCCGCGGCAGGCGGTCGCGGTCCGGTCATCGCGCCGGGCGCGGCAGGGCGTTGCGGAGCCGGATGCCGCTCCAGCCGAGGGAAGAGCGCACCACCTCGTCCCAGAACGGCCACAGCCGCGGCAGCACGCGCAGCGCGATCCCGGCCTCCTCGTGCAGCGCGAACAGGTCGCCGACGCGGTCCGCGGGACCCAGCGGCCGCACCGGTTCCGTCGCCACCACGGCGACGCCGTCGTCCCCGAACGGCCGGAACGCCGCCGCGTCGAACCGGTACGCGTACAGCTCGACGGTCCGCATGCGTTCCAGCCACCCGTACTCGACGGCGTGCCCCCTGTCGCCGCAGCCCGGTCCGATGATCCGGTCGCGGTCCTCGTCCGACGACTCCGGTGTCGTCCAGGCCATCGCCCGCGGGCACTGCCGCGGGAACCAGTAGTCGGGCGCGCGGTCCGCGTCGACCGCCCAGACGTACTCGTCGGGCTGCCGCGCGGTCGCCGCCCGGTGCGGGACGAACCGCGTGATCGACGGATCCTCGGAGAAGTGCAGCACCTGACCTGGTTCCGGCCTCATGTGGTCATACTGGCCCGCATGCGGAGGCTGACGCTCGCGGTACTGCTGGTCCTCACCGGCTGCTCCTCCGGCGGCGCGGACGACGCCGCCGGGTTCACCGCCGTCGACCTGACGGCGACGCCCGAGACCTTGGCGACCCACGGCGACGCGCTGCTCATCGGCACGCGTCCGTCCGACCACCCGGAGCTGGTGCTGCGGAGCGAGGACGGGTCGCTGAGCAACTCGCGGCTGACGCCGACCACCCCGTACGGCAAGGAAGCGCACTGGTACGGCATCACCTCCGACGGCACGACGATCACCGGTGTCGGCGGCGAACGCGGTGGCGCGCACGGCAACGTCCGGTGGAGCGCCTGGACCGGGGACGCGCGGCAGATCGTCGAGAAGCCGCAGGCGTTCAGCACGTTCGGCGGGTACGGCGCGGGCGAGCTGATCGGGCCGGTGAGCACGAAGCAGGGACCGCTGGTCATCGGCACGTGGCAGAGCGCCAAGGCCGGGCTCGACATCGCCGTGTGGACCTACGCCGCCGACACGTGGAGCCGCCAGCCGTCCGAGGGCACGGTGCTGGAGAGCTCGCAGGACCTGCTGCGCTTCCCGCTCGCGGTGGCGCCGGACGGGGACGGCGCGATCGTCGTCGGCTGGCAGATCGCCAAGGGCGCCGTGAGCGCCGCGGTCTGGCGGTTCGACGGCAAGGCGTGGACCACGGCGACCCTGCCGGACGGCGACGCCGCGCTGGCCGCCCGCTGTTGGGACGGCACCTGCCAGGTCGTGGGGCGCAGCAAGGGAAAGCTCGCCTGGTGGTCCGGTCCGGAGTGGAAGAAGCTGGAGACCCCGGACGTCCCCGTGGACGACAACCGGAACCTCGCGGCACCCGTGCCCGTCAACGGCGTCCCGACGCTGTTCGTCGACCACGGCGGCGTGAAGATGGTGTCCGGCAAGGACGAACGCCCCGTCGACGGCCCGAGCGGTGAGGTCGTGGCCGCGGAGGCGGTGGGCGGCCAGGTGTTCGTGATCGCGGGCGGACGGCTCTGGCGCCTCAGGTAGGAGGCGATGATCGCGTCCGCTCGTGACGGCGTTCTGCGGGTGTTGCGGGCCTCCCGCGACGCGGGGGTGAAACGGGTCGTGCTCACCAGTGCGTTCGGTGCGGTCGGCTACGGCCATCCGCCCCGCTCGGGCCGGTGCTGGGGCAGGACGACCCGCCGTCGCTGCGCCTGGTCCGCGGCCTGATCGAGGGCGGCTGCCCGCGTGCCCGCCGTTCGGCTGCGCGCAGGTCGACGTGCGGGACGTCGCGGACCTGCACCTGCGGGCGATGACCGACCCCGCCGCGGCCGCAGCTGGGCCGCGACTTCGAGGCGTCGAGCGCCAAGGGGGAGCGGGTGCTGGGCTGGAAGGCCCGTCCGGTCGAGGACACGATCGCGGAGACCGCCGAAAGCGTCCTTGCTCAGCCGCGGTGACCCGGCGAAGAGCAGGCCAACGGGGACGAACCGCGCTTTCCGGACCCTGCGGCATTTCTCACAAGCGAACCGAACCCCCACCTCACATTCGGACACGGATTCCGGTTCTGTGCGGGTGCTCCACTCGTGCGCGTCGAACTGGTGGAGGTGTTCCGAGCACTTGTGACGCGCTTCACGACATTCGGGCTAGTCGTGGACGTCGCGGAACTGCGTCCGGGGAAGGAACAGCTGGTCTGCGGGGTGGCGGAGCCGCCGGTGCGCTGGACGGTGGCCTGAGCTGCTCCGCATCGATGCAGTAACAGCGCCGACATGAAACGCTTCGCTGCGTGAGGATCTGATTCCGATCTCATTGCGCTGCTTGTCCCACGTCTTCCGGTCTTTGCATTCACCCGGATGCGTCAGGGGCATCCGCGCCTCAACAGAACTTCGCGGCGAATACAGCGATCCGGACGCACAATGGTCACGCTTGGACACACAATTGACGAGAGTCAACTGTTGATGTGACTGTTCGCCCCGCCAATCGCCCACTCATGGGTGACTATGGCCCGGTCAGTGGGCCCCCGCGCAATGGTGGGGGTGGGCAGCGGTCCGCCGGATCGGCGGTTAATCTCTTGCAACTCGTCCACTGCAATCCAGTGCGCCGACGTCGCAACCACCGGGGAGAGGACTGAACACGGGTGGCCGGATTTCTGTTGCGGCGGTTGGTCAACTACGTGGTGCTCGCCCTCGTGGCGACGTTCCTCGCGTTCACGTTGGCCTCCGCCACCTTTGACCCGATCGGGGTGTTGCAGCAACGCAACCCACCGCCGCCCGCGGCGTCGATCGAGGCGAAGAAACGAGACCTCCACCTCGACCAGCCGATCCCGCAGCGGTTCGTCACGTGGATGGGCGGTGTGGTGCAGGGCGACTTCGGTCGCACGATCACCGACCGCCCGATCACCGACGAGCTCGGCCGGCGCATCGGCGTGAGTCTGAGGCTGTTCCTGCTCGGCATCACGATCGGCATCCTGTTCGGGGTGCTGCTCGGCGTGGTGAGCGCGATCAGGCAGTACAAGTTCAGCGACTACTTCGCGACCCTGTTCAGCTTCATACTGCTGTCCACGCCGGTGTTCGTGCTGGGCACGCTGCTGAAGATGGGTGCTCAGGGGATCAACGACTCGATCGGCTCGAACGTGCTGATCTTCGTCGGTGAGACCACACCCGGCTTCCAGGGCAACTGGTTCGAGCACCTCGGCGACCGGCTGCAGCACCTCATCGTGCCGACGCTCGCGATCGCACTCGGCCAGATCGCCTACTACAGCCGCTACCAGCGCTCGTCGATGCTCGACGTGCTCGGCAGCGACTTCCTGCGCACCGCCCAGGCGAAGGGCCTGACGCGCCGCAAGGCGTTGTTCAAGCACGGCCTGCGCACCGCGCTCATCCCGATGGCGACCCTGTTCGCGTTCGGTTTCGGCCTGCTCGTCGTCGGTGGCACGTTCACCGAGCGGATCTTCGGCTGGTTCGGCATGGGTGACTGGCTCGTCACCGGCATCTCGGCGCAGGACACGAACATCACCGCCACGGTGACGCTCTTCGTCGCGGTGTGCGTGCTGTTCTCCGGCTGGCTCGCCGACGTGCTGTACGCCGCGCTCGACCCCCGAATCCGCGTGAACTAGGCAAGGTGACGACGACGTGACCGTGATCCTCAACGAGGGCGACGCCGCCGGAACCACCGGCGCCGCCTCCGGTGGCCCCGTCGACGCGGCGCCCGAACCGGGCAAGGCGATGACGCGCGGCAGGCTGGTGCTGATCCGCTTCGCCCGGAACAAGCTGGCGCTGGTCGGCCTGGTGATCATCGTCGGGATGTACCTGATGGCGTTCGTGGGCCCGCTGCTGTCGAAGTGGACCTACGACCAGCAGGACTACTCGGCGTTCCTGGAGCCCCCGTACGCCGAGCACATCTTCGGCACCGACAAGATCGGTACCGACATGTTCGCGCTGACCATGCGCGGACTGCAGAAGTCGTTGATCATCGGCCTGCTCGTGGCGCTGATCTCGACGACCGTCGCGGCCATCGTCGGCGCGGCGGCGGGCTACTTCCTCGGAGTCGCCGACAAGGCGCTCATGTGGCTCGTCGACCTGCTGCTGGTGCTGCCGTCGTTCCTGATCATCGCGATCCTGAGCCCGTGGTTCCGCGGCAAGTCGTGGTTCCTGCTGGTGCTCATGCTCGCGGCGTTCCAGTGGATGATCACCGCCCGCATCGTGCGCGGCATGACGCTGACGCTGAAGGAGCGCGAGTTCGTCAAGGCGGCCAAGTTCATGGGCCAGCCCGCGCGCAAGATCATCGCCAAGCACATCGTGCCGAACATGGCGTCGCTGCTGATCATCGACGCGACCATCAACGTCGGCTCGGCGGTGCTCGCCGAGACGGGCCTGAGCTACTTCGGGTTCGGCGTGCAGTCGCCCGACGTCTCGCTCGGCACGCTGATCGGCGGCAACGCCGAGTCCGCGACGACCTTCCCGTGGCTGTTCCTGTTCCCGGCGGGCTTCCTCGTCGTGTTCGTGCTGGCGGTCAACTGGGTCGGCGACGGCCTGCGTGACGCGCTCGACCCCACCTCCACGCGCGTGCGCCGCAAGGAGAAGAAGGACACCAAGGAGAAGGCCGCCTGATGACCACCTCGGAGCTCCAGTTCGACACGCCGTCCGACCGTGTCGTCGAGGGACCGGTTCTGCAGGTCGAAGACCTCCACGTGTCCTTCCCCAGCGAGGCCGGCCGCGTGCGGGCCGTGCGCGGCCTGAGCTACCAGGTCTCGCCCGGCGAGGTCCTCGGCATCGTCGGCGAGTCCGGCTCGGGCAAGTCCGTGTCGTCGCTCGCCGTCATGGGCCTGCTGCCGTCCTCGGCGCGCATCACCGGCTCGATCAAGTTCCAGGGCCGCGAGCTCATCGGCCAGAGCGACACCGACCTGTCGAGGATCCGCGGCCGCCGCATCTCGATGGTGTTCCAGGACCCGCTGTCCGCGCTGACGCCGGTCTACACCGTCGGCGACCAGATCGCCGAGGCGATCCTGGTGCACAAGAAGGGCTCGGTGTCGAAGTCCGCCGCCGCCAAGCGCGCGGTGGAGCTGCTCGACCTCGTCGGCATCCCGAACGCGGCCGAGCGCGCCAAGGCGTTCCCGCACGAGTTCTCCGGCGGCATGCGGCAGCGCGCGGTGATCGCGATGGCGATCGCCAACGACCCGGACCTGATCATCGCCGACGAGCCGACCACCGCGCTCGACGTGACGGTGCAGGCCCAGGTGCTGCAGCTGCTCGAGACCGCGCAGGAGGTCACCGGCGCGGGCATCGTGATCATCACCCACGACCTCGGCGTCGTCGCCGGGTTCGCGGACCGGCTGATGGTCATGTACGCGGGCCGCGCCGTCGAGACCGGCCTGGTCGACGACATCTACCAGCAGCCGCGCATGCCGTACACGCTCGGCCTGCTCGGCTCGATCCCGCGCCTCGACGTCAGCGAGAAGCAGGCGCTGGTGCCGATCAAGGGCCAGCCGCCGTCGCTCACGGACCTGCCCCCGGGCTGCCCGTTCGCGCCGCGCTGCCCGATGGTCGTCGACGCCTGCCACACCGCCGAACCGCCGCTCGTGGACGTGGACGGCTCGGCGGAGCACCACGCCGCGTGCATCCGCACCAACGAGATCGCCGCGACCGACGCCGAGGGCGCCGAGGCCGCGGTCGAGATCTTCGGTGCCGAGGTGGCCGACGAGCCCGAGGTCGCGAAGATCCCGCGCGAGCAGCGCGAGGTCGTGCTGGGGCTCGACCAGCTCGTCAAGGAGTACGCGGTCAACAAGGGCGTGGTGTTCAAGCGCCGCGTCGGCACCGTGCACGCGGTCGACGGCATCACGTTCGACATCCGCGAGGGCGAGACGCTCGGCCTCGTCGGCGAGTCGGGCTGCGGCAAGACCACGACGCTGATGGAGATCCTCAATCTCCAGAAGCCCATGGGCGGCGAGATCTCCGTGCTCGGCACGAAGTCGTCCGAAGTGGACGCCAAGCGCCGCTTCGCGATCCGCCGCGACATGTCCGTGGTGTTCCAGGACCCGATGGCGTCGCTCGACCCGCGACTGACGATCCACGACTGCATCGCCGAGCCGATGCAGGTCCACGGCTACTCCAAGGACGACATCAACCGGCGCGTGCCGGAGCTGATGCGGCTCGTCGGCCTGCGCCCCGAGCAGCTCTCGCGCTACCCCGGCGAGTTCTCCGGCGGTCAGCGCCAGCGCATCGGCATCGCGCGGGCGCTCGCCCTCGAACCGAAGCTCGTCGTGCTCGACGAGCCCGTGTCGGCCCTGGACGTCTCCATCCAGGCGGGTGTCATCAACCTGCTGGAGGAGCTCAAGTCCAAGCTGGGCCTGGCCTACCTGTTCGTCGCCCACGACCTGTCGGTGGTGCGGCACATCGCGGACCGGGTGGCCGTCATGTACCTCGGGAAGATCATCGAGATCGGCGAGGTGGACTCGGTCTTCGAGTCGCCGCGCCACCCGTACACGCAGGCTCTGCTGTCGGCGATCCCGATCCCCGACCCCGTGAAGGAGCGCCAGCGGGAGAGGATCATCCTCACCGGCGACCTGCCGAGCCCGGCGAACCCGCCGTCCGGCTGTCGGTTCCGCACGCGCTGCTTCCTGCACGCGCAGCTGCCGCCCGAGAAGCAGCGCACGTGCATCGAGGTGGAACCACCGCGCGAGGTCCAGGCCCCCGACCACGAGGCCGCCTGCCACTTCGCCCAAGTCCGTCAGGTCCTCTGATGCATCCGTCGCTTCAGAAGACCTACGAAGGAACAGTGTCCCCGGCAACTGGTGTCCGGGCACGAGGGAGGTTCACGACAGTGAGTCGACGTACCACGGTGGGAGTGTCCGCGCTGGCCGCGGTCGTCCTCACGCTTACCGCGTGTGGGGGGCCCAGCAACAACAACGGCAACTCCGGCCTGAAGGGCGCGGACAACACGATCGGCCAGGCGGACATCAACCCGCAGGACGCGTCGAAGGTCAAGGACGGCGGCGAGTTCCGCTGGCCGGTCGACCAGTTGCCGGACAACTGGAACTACAACCAGCTCGACGGCACCAACGCCGACGGCCGCCGCATGATCGACACGGTGATGCCGAACCTGTTCAAGCAGAAGCCGGACGCGACGTTCGAGGTCAACAAGGACTACCTCGACGACGCGAAGCTCGCTTCCAGCGACCCGCAGGTCCTCGAGTTCAAGATCAACTCGAAGGCCAAGTGGTCGGACGGCACCGCGCTGTCGTGGCAGGACTTCGAGGCGATGTGGAAGTCCCTCAACGGCACCGACAAGACCTTCGAGGTCGCCGGCAGCACCGGCTACGAGGACATCGAGAAGGTCGAGAAGGGCGCCACCGACCAGGACGTCAAGGTCACCTTCAAGAAGAAGTTCGCCGAGTGGAAGGGCATCTTCTCGCCCCTCTACCCGAAGGCGATGTCCTCCTCCGCCGAGGAGTTCAACAAGGGCTGGGCCGACGCGCCGAAGATCACTGGTGGCCCGTTCAAGATCGGCACGATCGACCGCACCGGCAAGACCGTGACGGTCGTGCAGGACCCGGCGTGGTGGGGCGAGAAGCCGAAGCTCGAGAAGATCACGTTCCGCCAGGTCGACCGCACCGCGCTCGCGGACGCGCTCGCCAACGGCCAGATCGACTTCTTCGACATCGGCTCGAGCGTCGACAACTTCGCCAAGGCGAAGTCGATGCAGGGTGTGACGATCCGCCAGGCGATCACGCCGGACTACTCGCACATCACCTTCAACGGTGCGGACTCCTCGATCCTCAAGGACCCGAAGCTCCGCGTCGCGCTGACCAAGGGCATCGACACCAAGGTCATCACCAAGGCGCTGCTCGGCCAGATGCTGAAGGGTGACGCGCAGGTCACCGGCAACCACTTCTTCCTGCTCGGCTCCGCCGGCTACAAGGACAACTCGTCCGTCGCCGCGTTCGACAAGGAAGCCGCGAAGAAGCAGCTCGACGACCTGGGCTGGAAGCTCGAGGGCGAGACCCGCAAGAAGGACGGCAAGGAGCTCGTGGTCCGGTACGTCATCCCGACGCCGAACCCCGTCTCGGACCAGATCGCGAAGCTCGTGCAGTCGCAGCTCAAGGAGATCGGCGCCAAGGTCGACATCAACGCCGTCCCCTCGACCGACTTCTTCAAGCAGTACGTCAACGTCGGCAACTTCGACATGACCGGCTTCCGCTGGCTGGCCTCGGCCACGCCCGTCTCGGACAGCAAGGGCATCTACTACCTCGACCCGGCCAGCACCAACCAGAACTACGGCCGCATCGGTTCGGAAGAGGTCAACAAGCTGCTCGACCAGGCCGTCGGCGAGCTCGACGACACCAAGCGCCTGGAGCTGGCCAACGAGGCCGACAAGAAGATCTGGGAGCTGGGCCACCAGCTGCCGCTCTACCAGCTGCCCGGCGCGGTCGCGGTGAAGAGCAACGTCGCCAACTTCGGTGCCGTGGCCTACGCGAACCGTCCGTACGACTACATCCACATGGGCTTCACCGGATGATGTTCGGTTAGCTGTCGAACGGCCCGGCGGGTCTCCCGCCGGGCCGTTTCTTTCTGTCTGGAGCTCCTCGTGCCGCGTTCCCGGGTCCGTGCGTTGCGCCACGGCGTTCTCGCCACGGCGATCGTGCTGTTCGTCTGCCTCGTCGTGGCCGTGCTGTCATGGCTGTCCTATTCGGACGGTCGCGCGCGGCTGTCCGCGTTGACCTCACGTGATGTCGGCTCTGTGGTGTCGTTCGCCGACGGCGCGGTCGAGGTGCGGTGGCCGTCGGGGTCGGCGCGCGTGCCGTACGAGAACGGCGCGCGGTTCGTGGGGCGGCAGACCCAGGTGGCGTTCGACCCGGCCGACCCGTCGCGGGCGGTGATCCCCGGTTCGGACCTGTTCCTGGAGATCGACCGGTCGCTGGGCGGCGTGACGTTCTCGATCGCGGTGGCGCTGCTGGTGCTCGTCGCCGGCGGGGTGCGGGTGCTGCTGGCGCGCAGGTCGGTGCGGGCCCCGGCGGTCACGGCGTCCGTGCGGCGGATCCGGTTGCAGTCGGGCCTGATGGTGCGGTCGTGGCTGGAGATCGAGGGACGCACCGAGCGGTGGCTGCCCGTCTACTACGACCCGGTGCTCGTGACGTTGCCGTCGCCGGTGACCGTGGAGCTGCGCGGTGACCGAGTGGCCGTGGTAGACGGCGTGACGCTCTACCCGTCCGGTCGCGTCGTGACGAAGCACCCGCGCGGCCGGCGGCTCGACAACCCCGCGCAGCCCGACCCGGAGACGCGCGCCCCGCGCGGCCTGCTGGCCCAGCTGCGGGTCGACGCGGTGTTCATGGTGCCCGCGCCGTTCGTCGGCATCTTCTGGGCCTACCTGGACGGCAGCGGGTTCACCGGCTGGATCACCGCGACGGTGATCGCCGCCGTCCTGGGCCTGTGGTGGGGCGCTTTCCGCGGCTCCGACCCGTCCTAGCTCTGCTCCTCCGCCTCTTTCGCGCGCTTGCGGCGCTTGCCCTCGTGCATCGCGACGACGCGGGCGACCGGGATGGTGTGGCCCTCGGCGACGAGGTCGGCCGGCAGGCGTTGCGGCTTCGGCATGAGCTCGGTCCACGGGTCGCCGTCGAACCGCGTCCTGATCGTGAAGTCGGCCGGGGTGACGTCCCGCAACGACTCCCACGGCACGGGGAACGAGATCGGCAGGCCTTCGCGCAGCCGCGGGCTGTAGGCGGCGACGACGGTCGCGCCCCAGGCCCTGGTGGAGTCGAGGAAGACCTTCCCACCGCGTTCGGTCTTGATGTAGGCCGTGGTCGCGAGGTCGGGACCGAGCTTCTCCGCCCGCGCCGCCACCGCGCGCGTCGCCGCCGCCACGTCGTCGGGGGAGTGCTCCTCCAGCGGCACGAAGACGTGCACGCCCTTGGCACCGCTGGTCTTCACCGCGCCCTCCAGGCCGGCCTGCGCGAGCGCCTCGCGGATCAGGTGCGCCGCGCCGACCACGACGTCGAAGCCGGCGCCCTCCGGCGGGTCGACGTCGAGGACCATGTGGGTCTGGTGGTGGTCGTCGCCGAAGTGGTCGCCCAGGTAGAGCGGCACGTGGTACTCGACCGCGCGCTGGTTCGCGAACCACATCAGCGTCCGCTCGTCGTCGCAGATCGCGTACCTGATCTTGCGGTGCGAGGCCTCCGCCCAGACCTCGACGGTCTTCACGAAGGACGGCGTGTACTTCGGGACGTTCTTCTGCATGAACGGGTCCTGGCCGCGCAGGATCCGCCACACCGACAGCTGCCGCCCGGCGAGCACCGGCACGAACCGGTCGGCGACGAAGTCCAGGTACTCCACCAGGTCGCCCTTGAGCAGCCCGCCGAACAGCGGCTGGTCGAGCGACGAGAACTTGACCGGGTCACTGCTCATCGGGCACCTCGAGCTCGTCGCGGGCGGCCCACTCCAGCAGCGGCTCGATCGACCAGACCGCGTCGTCGATCCCGGCGTGCAGGTCGCCCAGTTCGGCATAGCGCTTCGGCACGGTCGCGATGGTGAACTCGCGCGGGTCGACGTCCGGGACCTCGTCCCAGCGGATCGGCGTCGACACCGTCGCCTCGGGGACGCCCCGCACCGAGTAGGCGCTCGCGATCGTGCGGTCACGCGTGTTCTGGTTGTAGTCCACGAACACCAGCTCCGGGTCGCGGTCCTTGCGCCACCACGTGGTCTCGACGTCGTCGGGCGCGCGCCGTTCGACCTCGTGCGCGAACGCCAGCGCCGCCTTGCGCACGTCCTGGAAACCGTGGTCCGGCCTGATCCGCACGTAGATGTGCAGCCCCTTCGAGCCGGACGTCTTCGGGAACCCGGTCGCGCCCAGCTCGGCCAGCACCTCCTGCACCACCAGCGCCACCCGCCGGACGCGGTCGAACGAGCACTCCGGTCCCGGGTCGAGGTCGATGCGCCACTCGTCGGGCTTCTCGGTGTCGGCCGCCCGCGAGTTCCACGGGTGGAACTCCACAGTGGACATCTGCACGGCCCAGATGACGTCGGCGAGGTGCGTGACGCTCAGCTCGTCGGCATGGCGGTTGTAGCGCGGGAAGTGCACGCGCACCGTCCGCACCCACGGCGGCGCGCCGTTCGGCAGCCGCTTCTGGTGCACCTTCTCGCCCGTCACGCCCTCGGGGAACCGGTGCAGCATGCACGGCCGCTCCCGCAGCGCCCGGACGATGCCGTCGCCGACGGACAGGTAGTAGTGCGCGAGATCCAACTTCGTCTCGCCGCGCGCCGGGAAGTAGACGCGGTCGGGGTTGGAGATCCGCACGACGCGGTCCTCGACCTCGAGCTCGACAGCCGGAGACTTGCCCATGCGGCCCAACCTAACCCGTTGCAGGCGTTTTCTCAGTGCAACGCCGGGTAGGTTGCGATCGTGGACCTGTTCTCGCGCTCGTTGTCC
This sequence comes from Lentzea sp., assembly GCF_036380075.1. Taxonomy (NCBI): domain Bacteria; kingdom Bacillati; phylum Actinomycetota; class Actinomycetes; order Pseudonocardiales; family Pseudonocardiaceae; genus Lentzea; species Lentzea sp. The sequence continues at coordinate 28,713 of NZ_DASVFL010000325.1, forward strand.
GATCTGCTCGACACGGTGTCCGGCCTGACCGACGACGACTTCGTGAGACCGTCCGGGTGCGACGGCTGGCTGGTGCGCGACCTGGTGTGCGACCTCGTCGTCGACGCGCAGGACGTGCTGATCACGCTGGTGACGCCCACCGCCGACCCCGTCACGCACGACGCCGTGAGCTACTGGAAGGTCGCGCACGAGCGGTCCGAAGACCCGCTGGCGGCGCTGACCGTGCGGCTCGCTGCCGCCTACGGCGAGCCGTGGCTGCTGAAGCACCACGTCGACGACGTGGGCAGGGCGGCGGTGCGCGCGGCCCAGCTGGCCGACCCGACGCTCAAGGTGAGCACCCAGGACATGGTGCTGTGCACGTCGGGCTACCTCGGCGCCTACGTGTGGGAGTGGACGCTGCACCACCTGGACCTGGTGGCGCACCTGCCCCACCTGGCCGGACCGCCCGCAGACACGCTCGCCCGGTGCCGCGAGATGCTCGACCGGATCGCCGGGCCGTTCCCCGCGGCGTGGTCCGACGTGGACGTGCTGCTCGTGGGAACGGGACGGCGCGCCCCGGCCGAGCGGGAGCGCGCCGCGCTGGGAGACCTGCGGGTCCCCGTCGTGCTGGGCTGATCCTCCCGGGTCAGTCCTGCTCCTCGGCGCGCGCCTTCTCCGCCAGGCGCGCCTCCTCGGCCTTGAACTCCTTGTAGGTCGCGCGTTCCTTCACGAGCCAGTCCGGGTTCTCGTCCTTGATCGCGTTGATCTGCTCGGTGGTGAGGGCCTCGGTGAGGCCCGCGCGCACGAGGCCCGACGTGGAGATGCCCAGCTTCTGCGCGATCAGCTGCTTGGGGTGCGGGCCGTTGCGGCGCAGGTCGCGCAGCCACTCCGGCGGGTCGGTCTGGAGCTCGGTCAGCTCGTCGCGCGACACGACGCCCGCCTGGAACTCCTCGGGGGTGGCCTCGAGGTACACGCCCAGCTTCTTCGCTGCGGTGGCGGGTTTCATGGTCTGCTGCGACTTCATGCGAAAAGGGTAACGGGCTCGTCCGGTAGCCTCGGCACGTGACCGGATCGTTCACGCTCGCGTACGTCCCAGGCGTGACGCCGGGCAAGTGGGCGCGGGTCTGGCAGGAACGCCTGCCGGAGACCCCGCTGACCCTGGTGCAGGTGACCGCGGCCGAGGCCGCGGAGAAGGTGCGCTCGGGCGAGGCCGACGCCGCGCTGCTGCGGCTGCCCGGCGACCGCGAGGACCTGCACGCCATCCCGCTCTACACCGAGACGACCGTCGTCGTGCACCCGAAGGACCAGGAGCTCGCGGACGACCTGTCCGTCGACGACCTGGCCGGGCACGTCCTGTGGCAGCCGCTCGACGACACGCTGGAGTGGGCGTCGCCGCCCGGTCAGCCGCCGGTCGAACGGCCGGCGACCACCGCGGACGCCGTCGAGGTCGTCGCCGCCGGGGTGGGGCTGCTCGTGGTGCCGCAGTCGCTGGCCCGCCTGCACCACCGCAGGGACCTGGCGTACAAGACGCTCACGGACGCGCCCCAGTCGCGCGTGGCGCTGTCGTTCCCGATCCGCGACGAGAACCCCGAGCTGGTCGAGCACCTGATCGGCATCGTCCGCGGCCGCACGGTCAACAGCACCAGGGGGCCGCAGCAGGAGCCCGCGAAGAAGCCCCAGCAGCAGCGGCGGGGTTCCGCACCCCGGCAGCAGCAGAAGCCGCCGCCCAAGCGCGCGAAGGCCCGCCGCGGTCGCTGAGCCGCCTCACTGCCCGAGCTGCTCGCGCAGGCGCTCCTCCTGGGCCTGGGTCTCCGGCGTCACGACGCCCTCGAACGCCTCGGGGCCGTGGATCTGGCGGATCTCGACCTCACCGGTCTGGAACGGGGCCTTCTTCAGCCACTCCACGGCGTCCTGCAGCGACGGCAGCTCCCAGATCCAGAAGCCGGCGATCAGCTCCTTGGTCTCGGCGAACGGCCCGTCGGTCACCGTCGTGGCGCCCTTGCCGTCGAACGCGACCCGCGCGCCCTTCGCGCTCGGGTAGAGGCCGTCGCCCGCGAGCATCACCCCGGCCTTGACGAGCTCCTCGTTGTAGTCGCCCATCGCCGTCAGCTCGGCGGCGGTGGGCAGCACGCCGTTCTCGGTGTCCTCGTTCGCCTTGACGATGACCATGAACCGCATCTCGATCTCCTCTGTCCGGATGTCGTCCGTTTCCACCCACGCGTCGATCGGCCGGGCGGGCTTTCGACAGGCGAGTCGTGATTGTGACCGGCGTCACAAACCGACGTGAGGACTACGCTCGGGGACATGCGCGAAGACGTCGACTGGATCCTCGAGAACTGCCAGGTCTGGGCCATCGTCGGGCTGTCGGACAACCCGTCCCGCGCGGCCCACGGCGTCGCCCGGTTCCTCCAGGAACGCGGCAAGAAGATCGTGCCGGTGCACCCGTCGGCCGAGACCGTGCACGGCGAGCAGGGCTACGCGACCCTGGCGGACATCCCGTTCGAGGTGGACGTCGTCGACGTGTTCCGCCGCTCCGAGGACGCGGGCCAGTTCGCCGACGAGGCCGTCGCGATCGGCGCGAAGGCCGTGTGGTTCCAGCTCGGCGTGGTCGACGACGACGCCTACCGCCGGGCCAAGGACGCCGGGCTGCACATGGTGATGGACGTCTGTCCCGCGATCGAGTGGCGCACCCGTTGAACGACTGGCTAGCCTGACCGGATCGTCCGCGGACAAATGGGGGTTTCGCGGACAGTCAGCCTGGGGGCTTGGTTTCGCATGCTCGTCGACATCAAAGCGTTGCGCCCGGCGGAGTCGCCACGACTCAGCGGCTGCGACGAGGAGTTCGTCCGTTCACTGGCGTCGTCCGGCGCCCACCTGCCACCGATCGTGGTGCACCGCGCGACCATGAGGGTCGTCGACGGCACCCACCGCCTGAAGGCGGCCGCGTTGCGCGGATGCCGGTCCGTCGAGGTCGAGTACGTCGACGGACCGGCGGAGGACGTCTTCCGCCTGTCCGTGTCCCTGAACCTGCCGACGTTGTCGACCGCCGACCGCGAGGCCGCGGCACGGCGGCTGCTGCGGTCGCACCCGCGGCGGTCCGACCGCGCCATCGCGGCCTCGACCGGTCTGGCGGCCAAGTCCGTCGGCGTGCTGCGGCGCGCGGTGGGCGGCCAGGCCGCGGTGCGGGTGGGCCGCGACGGCAAGGTCCGCCCGGTCAACTCCGCCGCGGGCCGCCGCCTGGCCGGGCAGGTGATCAGCGAACGCCCCGAGGCCTCGCTGCGCGACATCGCCCGGCTGGCCGGGGTGTCGCCCGGCACCGTCCGCGACGTGCGGCGCCGTCTGGACGCGGGCCTCGACCCCGTGCCGGAACGGATGCGGGCCGCGGAACGCGCCGAGGTGCCGGCGCCGCGGACCGGGGTGCGCACACCCGAGGCCACCCTGCCGGTGCTGCGGCGCGACCCGTCGGTGCGCTTCACCGAACACGGGCGGGTGGCCCTGCGGTGGCTGGAGGTTCACGCCGTGTCGCAGGGGGAGTGGGGCGCGGTCGTCGCCGGGATGCCGTCGCACTGCCGGGAGCTGGTGGCGGACCTGGCCCGCGGGTGCGCCGAGGCGTGGGTGGAGATGGCGGAAGCGCTGGAACAGGAGAACCGGCGCACCGCCGTCTAGAACTGTTCTAGGAGAACAGGATCTCCCTGATCTCACCCGCCACCTCGCGCCCGGCCGCCGGACGCAGCCGCGACAGCAGCTTGCTGAACGCCGTCAGGTCGATGTGCACGGTCGCCGACTGCACCTGGCGGATGTCGTCGAGCAGTCCGGCGGCCAGGTCGCACGCGTGGTCGACCTCACCGGCCTCGGCGTGGGCGAGCGCGCGGCGCAGGCCGAACCGGGTGCGGGCGCGCAGGGCGGTGGGGGCGATCAACGGCAGCTGGACGTCCAGGATCTCGGCCGCTTCCGCGTGGCGGCCGAGGTCGTGGAACGCCCAGGCGCGCGTGATCGCCACCTGGTCGACCAGACTCGTCGACCCGTAAGGGGATTCGCTGACCGTCCGGCTCAGCTCGGCCGCGCGGTCGAGGGCCTCCTCGCAGCGCAGCTCGTCGCCCGCGAGCGCGTAGCCCTGTGCTTCCCGTTGCGCCGCACCGGCTTGCACGGCGGGGGAACGGGACTTGCCCGCCAGTCGCGAAAGCCGGACCGTCGCGTGCGCGTCTCCCTTGTACAGGGCGAACTCCGCCTGGCGCACCAGCGCCCACGCCTCCAGCTCCCGGTCGCCGCCCTTCGCCGCGTAGAGGACCGCGCGCCTGGTCAGCTCGGCGGCGGAGGCGTCGTCGCCGCGTTCCTGTTCCATCCAGCCCGCGTACTCGGCGAACTTGGCCGCCAGCAACCACAGCGCCCGGCCGAGAGACAGGTCGTCGGCCGAGCGCGCCAGGTCGCTCAACGCGTCCAGCTGCGGGCGCAGGCCGGCGAGCACCACCTCCGGGCTGAGCCGGTGCCCCAGGGTGCGGTGGCCGTCGAACATCGAGTCGAAGGCGAGGAGCGTGGTGTGGTCGCTGGGAATCGGCCTGGCAGGGGCGTCCGCGAGCGCGATGAGCCGGCCGCCGGCGCCCAGTGCGTCGTCGAGGACCCTGGCCATTTCGGGGTTCGGCGCGACGTGGCCGTTCTCGATCTTGCTGAGGTGTCCCTTGCTGTAGGGGACCCTCGTGGTCATCTGATTGAGTGACAACCCGCGCTCGTTGCGCAGGCGGCGAACCTCCTGTGCGAACGTGGGCGACAACGGCTGCACCCCCTCCACGGCAGTGTGGAGGGGAAGAAACAACGAAACGGCGAATGTCCACGAATTGGCAATTCATTGACGATCAACTGGGGCCAACTGAAGCGGTGCGCGATGGTTCCATGTGAGTCATGGTGATGACGCGGTTCGACGAGGCGGCTGGTGTGGTGATGGTCTGGCAGCGCTTGACGACCAACGTGGTGCACCGGTCCCCGTGGTTCGAGGTCCGCGCGGACGACGTCGTGAGACCGGATGGCGGACACGGCACCTACACCCACGTCGTGGCGCCGGGTTCGGTCACGGTCCTCGCCATCCAGGACGACGACCAGGTCGTCCTGACCCGGCAGTGGATCTACACCCACGGCGGCACGGAGTGGCGGCTGCCCGGCGGCGCCGTCGACCGCGCCGACGCCGACCCGCTGGCCGCGGCACGTCGCGAGCTCGCGGAGGAGACGGGGCTGCGCGCGCGGTCGTGGGAGAGCCTCGGCCAGATCCACGGCGCGGACAGCCTCAGCAACCACGTCGACCACATCTTCCTCGCCACCGGCCTGACCCAGGGCGAGGCGGCCCTGGAACCGGGTGAGGCCGACCTGTGCGTGCGCACGATGCCGTTCTGCCGCGCGCTCGACCTGGTCCGCCAGGGCATGCTCCCGCACGCCGGCAGCTCGCACGCCCTGCTCGTGATGGCGCTGCGCCGCACGACCCAGAAATAGGGTTTTCCAGGGTTTCCTCATTTCGCTGGAAACAGGAAACCCGTTCTCATTCGACTGGCGGAGAGCCATTCTTGGTGCAACGGCGAGAACAACAGCCGGAAAGCCAGTCAGAATGAGAAGGTGAATTTCTCGATGAGAATGATCTGCTCACTCGCCACCGTCGTGAAGGTTGCCGCGATCTGCCTTTTCGTGGGATTCGTCGTCGGCACTTTCTTCATGGTCTCGGTGATCTGACGCGCATTCCGGACTGCGGTTCTCCCTGAGTCACCGAGGGAGGTGTCAGCCGTGGAACCGCACTTCTGCGAGAACTTCTGATCCTTGAGCTCCTGATCGTGAACGGTCAGTCGCGAGGCGTCCACTGCACGCCGTAGCCGCGGCCCTGACGAGGATGCGGGAACGAGACGTCGATCTCGCCGATCTCGTCGATGGGCAGCGACTTCGGCCAGGGCGTCAGATCATCGGTGTCGCGTGCCAGAGCCTCTTCGACGCGCCACACCGCTCCTGGCAGGTCGTCCCGGTCGAAGCGGACCCGCAACCGGAACGACTCGCACATCCGCTCTGGCCAGAACACGTAGGTGGGACGCATCGACTGTCCCCGCGGTACCCGCACCTCGAGTGCGAACTGGTGTGTTTGTCCCGCGTCGAGGGGGCGGGGCAACCGCAGCTTCATCAGGAAGCGCCGCGGGGACGGCCGTTCGTGGCCGATGAGCTCGACCCCGTGCAACACCTCCACGTCCAGATCCCCGGGAGCACCCTCGGGCGTGGGGGCCGGGATCGTGATGGACCACGCGATCTCGTTGACACCGTCGGTGTCGGCCACCACGGTCCGGCGCTCCGTGCACGCGGGCGTCGGACCGTCCAGCTTCAGCAGCGCGTCGAACTCCTTGACGTGCCAGAGTTCCGACGGCGCCACGTGCGTCGTCGAACCCGCCGGCTGCAGCGCCACCTCCACCAGGCGCTGCAGTCCGGCGTCCATCCTCCTGCGCACCGTCCGCGCGCCGCGGTCCTGTTGCCGCGCGAGCCATTCGATGCGTTCGTTGAGGAACCGGAACTGCGCTTCCTCGTGCAGTCCGAGCGGCGCCAGAACGGCGTTGCGGACCTCGACGGGGAATCCGCGCACCGCGTTCGCGACCCAGCCCTGGAGTTTCGTTCTCACGGCCTCCGCGCCGTCGGACTCCACCAGACCGCACACCTGGCGCAGCGCCGGACCGACGTGCAAGTCGATACCGGGAGTCTGCACACCGCGCCCACGGCACAACGTGCGCAGTTCTTCCATGAGCTGCTCAGGAGATACAGGCATCCGTCCTCCGCGCGGAAATGCGTTCCGTGGCATGTCGGGCATACCTGACCGGACGTTACTCCGGATGCACCATCCGGGTGAAAGTGAACGTACGTGGCCGAACGGAGTGGTCTGCACCGTCCGCATGGTGATCACCGCCGATCGACTGATGCCCCCGCTCGGTTGTGGACGGTAACGTGCTGATCACGGGCAGTGACGCCCTCCGGTCTCTGCCACCCCTGCCGATGGAGGTTGTTTTCTTGCTGCGCACACTAGTTTCGGCGTTATCGGCGTTCGCGCTGATCAGTGCGGTTCCCGCGGTCGCCGCACCGGCGGAGAGCGCTTACCTGCTGCAGTTCCGCGCCACCCTCTCCGACGCCCAGCGCCACCAGCTCCAGGGCCTCGGCGTGCGGCTCGGCGCGTTCGTCCAGGACGGCACGTACGTGGCGCGCATGACGGACACCGCGCGCGTCTCGCGGCTGGGCTACGTCAAGGACGTGCGCCCGTTCCAGGCGCAGCCGCGGATCGCGGCGCTCGGCGGCTCGTCCGCCTACCTGGTCACCCTGACCGGCCAGGACGCGCGCGACCAGCGGACCGTCGCCGCCAGGGTGAAGTCCCTGGGCGGCAGGGTGGACGTCATCTCCGCCAGCCGTGAGCACATCCTCGCCACACTCGACTCCGGCCAGGCCGCCCAGCTCGCGAAGCTGCCCGCCGTGCTCGCCATCGACCCGGTGTCCGCGCCGGAGACCGACATGGCGATCTCGCGCGAGTCGTCCGGCGCGAACCACGTCGAGGCCGTCGGCGGCTACCGCGGCCAAGGCGTGCGCGGCGAGGTCATGGACGGCGGTTTCCGCCTGACGCACCAGGAGTTCCAGGCGAAGCCCGCGCTCCAGCACACCACCAACTCGACGGACACCTCGCACGGCACCTCGACGTACGGCGAGATCTTCGCCTCCGGCGTGTCGTCCGCGCACCGCGGCCTGCTGCCGGAGGGCCAGGGCATCACGGCCGTCTACCAGCGCGGCGACCGCTACGCGCTGGCCGGTGAGCTCGTCGACCCGGCGGGGCGGTACCGGGCCGTGTTCCAGTCCAACAGCTGGGGCGACGCGCTCACCACGTCCTACAACTCGATCTCGCAGCAGATGGACAGGATCGTGTTCGACCACGACCTGCTGATCTGCCAGTCGCAGAGCAACGCCGGCACCCGCAGCTCCCGTCCCCAGGCGTGGGCGAAGAACGTGCTCTCGGTCGGCGGCCACTACCACTTCAACACCCTCGACCGGGCCGACGACAAGTGGAACAAGGGGGCGTCCATCGGCCCCGCCGCCGACGGCCGCATCAAGCCGGAGCTGTCGAACTACTACGACCGCATCGACACGACCTCGTCGGGCAGCGACTCGTCGTACACGGCGTCGTTCGGCGGCACGTCCGGCGCCACGCCGATCACCTGCGGCAACGCCGGTCTGCTGTTCCAGATGTGGGCGGACGGCGTCTTCGAGGGCGGCCCCGGCCAGGCCCGCGACGTCTTCGCCGCCCGCCCGCACGCGGCCACCGCGAAGGCCCTGCTGGTCAACACGGCCGACCAGCACCCGTTCAGCGGCACCGCGCACGACCAGACCCGCACCCACCAGGGCTGGGGCACCGCGTCCGTGCGCAACCTGTACGACCGCGCCAGGGCGGGCGGCTGGAAGCTGCCGGTCCTGGTGAACGAGACCGACCTCGTCACCACCGGCCAGACCCGCTCCTACACCGTCGAGTCCGACGGGCAGACGCCGCTGCGCGCGACGCTCGCCTACACCGACCCGGCCGGCTCGCCGACCGCGGCCAAGGCGACCGTCAACGACCTGACGCTGAAGGTCACCGCCCCCGACGGCACCGTCTACTGGGGCAACAACGGCCTGCTGGAGGGCAACTGGTCCACGCCCGGCGGCGTCGCCAACACGATCGACACCACCGAGAACGTCCTCGTCCAGGCACCCGCCGCGGGCACCTGGACGGTCGAGGTCGTCGCGACCGCCGTCAACGTCGACGGCCACGTCGAGACGAGCGAGACCGACGCCGACTACGCACTGGTCGTGTCGTAGGCGCCGGCCGCTACTCGAACCGGGCCGGGTCACCCGCGCCGTAGCGGATGATCTCGGCCTCGCCGCTGGAGAAGTCCACCACCGTGGTGGGCGTGGTGCCGCACTCGCCCGAGTCGATCACCGCGTCCACCACGTGGTCCAGCCGGTCCTTGATCTCCCAGCCGTCGACCAGCGGCTCCGCCTCGTCCGGGAGCAGCAGCGTCGAGGTGAGCAGCGGCTCGCCCATCGCCTGGAGCAGCGCCTGCGTCACGACGTGGTCGGGGATGCGCGCGCCGACGGTCTTCTTCTTCGCGTGCATCATCCGGCGCGGCACCTCCTTCGTCGCGGGCAGGATGAACGTGTAGCCGCCCGGCGTGGAGGCCTTGATCGCGCGGAACACCGCGTTGTCGACCACCACGAACTGACCCAGCTGCGCGAAGTTCTCGCACATCAGCGTGAAGTGGTGCTTGTCGTCGAGCTTGCGGATCTCCCGGATCCGGTCGATGCCGTCCTTGTTGCCCAGGCGGCAGCCGAGGGCATAGCAGGAGTCCGTCGGGTAGGCGATCAGGCCGTCCTCCTGCAGGATCCGCACGGCCTGGTCGATCGCGCGCTTCTGCGGGTTGACCGGGTGGACGTCGAGGTACTTGGCCATGCGGGGCAGGATATGCCGATCAAGGTCTGAGCAGCACTTCGACCACGCCGTCGTCGATGTCGCCGAGGCAGCCGGACCGGTCGTGCCGGACCTCGTCCGGCGGCGTGTCGCTGAACGGAAACCGCAGGTGAACAGCCTGACCGCCGGGCACCTGGCCGTAGCACCCGGTGTACCGGACAGCGCCGCGCCCGCGCCGTGTCCCGGCCGTGGGGGACGTCGGACGGGACGACCGCCTTCATGCCCAGGCGGTTGTCCCGGTGCGGCGTTGATAACCTGGGACGACTTTCTTTCCCCGGTTTGGAGACCCCCAGCGATGCTCGACCGTGCCGTCGTCGACGCCCTGTTCCCCTCGGACCTGCCAGAGCCGTCGTTCTGGGAGGAGCGGTACCCGCCGCGCGGCCTGGGCGAGAACGCGAAGGTCACCCGCCTGGGTCCGTCGCCGACGGGCTTCCTGCACATCGGCGGCCTGTACGTGGGCATGATCGACCGCGACATCGCCACCCACTCGGGCGGCTCGTACATCGTGCGCGTCGAGGACACCGACCAGGCGCGTGAGGTCTCCGGCGCCGTGGAGCAGTTCAACAAGGCGTTCGCGTACTTCGGCATCGAGCCCGACGAGGCCGACGCCGTGGGCGCCTACGGCCCGTACCACCAGTCGCAGCGCGAGCAGATCTACCTGACCTACGTCCGGGAGCTGCTGCGCACGGACAAGGCGTACCTGTGCTTCGCGACGAAGGACGAGCTCGCGGACATCACCGCACGCCAGCAGGCCACGAAGCTCCCCACCGGCTACTACGGCCGCTGGGCGATCTGGCGCGACAAGACGGCCGAGGAGGTCCAGGAGGCCCTGGACGCCGGCCGCCCGTACGTCGTCCGCTTCCGCTCGCCGGGCAAGGCGGGGGAGCGCACGCAGTTCGTGGACGCGATCCGCGGCTCCCTGGAGCACGAGGCCAACCGCAACGACGTGGTGATCCTCAAGGCCTCGGACCAGTCCCCGCGCCTGCCCACCTACCACTTCGCGCACGCGGTCGACGACCACCTGATGCGCGTGAACCTGGTGATCCGCGGCGAGGAGTGGATCTCCTCCGTCCCGACCCACCTGCAGCTCTTCGACGCCCTGGGCTTCGAGCGCGTCGAGTACGCCCACATCGCCCCCCTGATGAAGCAGCAGGGCGGCTCCCGCCGCAAGCTCTCGAAGCGCAAGGACCCGGAAGCCTCCGTCGAGTACTTCATCGAGGCGGGCTTCCCGGCCGAGGCGGTCCAGTACTACCTGCGCGGCCTGGTGAACGCCCGCCTGGCCGAGCTCCCGCTGCAGGAGGCCCTCGAGGCCCCCGTCTCCCTGGCGGAGTGCGGCGTGGCGGGCCCGCTCGTCGACCTCGTGAAGCTCGACGACATCTGCGCCGACTACGTCGCCACCCTCTCGGGCGAGGAGATCATCTCCCGCGTCACCGAGTGGGCGAGGTCCTACGACCAGGAGCTGGTGACCGTCCTGGAGACCTCCCGAGCCGAGGCCCTGGCCGCCCTCCAGGTGGAGCGCGGCCCGGAGGTCGCCAACCCGCGCAAGGACCTCCGCAAGTGGTCGGACTTCCGCACCGCCTACGGCTTCTTCTTCTCCTCGCTCTTCCCCGTGGTCTCGGACCGCACCGACGAGCGCCTCGGCGGCCTCTCCCCGGACCTCATCGCGGCCTTCGCGGCGGACTTCGCCGACGGCTACGCCGACCTGGAGGACGGCCAGGAGTGGTTCGGCCAGATCCGCGAGCTGGCGACGAAGCACGGCTTCGCCCCGAACCCCAAGGAGTACAAGAAGAACCCGGACGCCTACCCCGGCTCCATCCGCGAGGCGGCGCAGCTGATCCGCGTGGCCCTCACCGGCTCGAAGGCGAGCCCGGACCTGCACGCGGTGGCCCGCACGCTGGGCACGGACGAGGTGCTGCGCAGGGTGCGAGCCCTGGCAGGCTGACCAGAGCGGCAACGGCCCCCGGTTCCGCGGAACCGGGGGCTTTTCCTTTGACGCCAAGGCAAGCCCCCAGGCGCACAGCCCCAGACACACTTCCCGCGGGTACGCCCCTCGAACGCGATGCCGAAGGCGAGCCGACAAAACCCCCGCACGCACTTCCAAGCGATGCCGAAGGCGAGCAGTCACCCCTGACGCCGATTAGAGCCGGTGAACCCACCCGCTTTGTGCGATTGGGGCTTGACTTTGGGTGCGAGGTGCTACCCCTAGTGGGCTCGGCCGGTCGCGAAGCGTCCGGCCTTTTCCGGCCGACCACAGCGCCTCGCAAGGGCCCCGAAGTCAAGCCCCAATCGCTATCGACGCGCCAGCGGCGATGTACCCCGCTCTTTCGTCCGGGGGTGCATGACCACGCTGGAACAGGCACGGAAACCAACGCAACAGGACCACACTGGAACCCCACCCGACCAACGAAACACCCCAAAACCCAACACGACCACCCAAGCCCGATACGCCACTTTCGTCCCGAAAGTTTCCGGAACAAAGTCATGAGAGCGTTCCCATTGACGTGGACGTAACACGCCGTTGAGGATCGGCGGCATGCATTGGAGAAGCACTCTCGCCGCGGTGCTGGGGCTGACGCTCGCCGCCAGCGCGACATCGGCGGCGACATCCGTCGCCGCCGCACAGGAAGAGCGGCACGGACCGAAGCAGACGGTGATCGGGCAGCCCAAGACCGAGCACGGGTGCGCCCGCATCGAGAAGTCCCTGCCCACGCTGAAGGACTGGCCGCGCATCGACAGCCAGCTCGACGGCGACCGCAAGGACGAGGCCCGCATCAAGGCCATCCTCAAGGACATGACGCTGGCCGAGAAGGTCGGCCAGATGACGCAGCCCGAGATCGGCCAGATCACGCCGGCCGACGTCACGACGTACGGGTTCGGGTCCGTGCTCAACGGTGGCGGCAGCTTCCCCGGCGGCAACAAGCACGCCGCGCCGCAGGACTGGCTGGCGCTCGCCGACGCCTACTGGGAGGCCTCGAAGGCCTCGCGCACCAAGATCCCCGTCATCTGGGGCATCGACGCGGTGCACGGCAACAACAACGTCTTCGGCGCGACGGTGTTCCCCCACAACATCGGTCTCGGCGCCGCGCACGACCCCTGCCTCGTCCGCGACATCCACGAGGCCACGGCCGAGCAGATCCGCGCCACCGGGCAGGACTGGGCGTTCGCGCCCACCCTCGCCGTGGTGCAGGACGACCGCTGGGGCCGCACCTACGAGGGCTACTCCGAGGACCCGCGGATCACGCGCGCCTACGGGTTCGAGGCCGTCAAGGGCTTGCAGGACAACGCGAAGAAGCGCATCGGCGAGGACGGCGTGATCGCCACCGCCAAGCACTTCCTCGGTGACGGCGGCACGACCGGTGGCAAGGACCAGGGCGTCAACCCCTCCACCGAGCAGCAGATGATCAACGTCCACGGGCAGGGCTACTACGGGGCTCTGGCCGCGGGTGCACAGACCGTGATGGTCTCGTTCAACAGCTGGACGAACGACGTCATCAACGAGGGCAAGCTGCACGGCAGCAAGTACGCGCAGACCGGCATCCTCAAGGAGAAGATGGGCTTCGACGGCCTGCTCGTCTCCGACTGGAACGGCATCGGCCAGGTCACCGGCTGCACGAACTCCAGCTGTGCGCAGGCCATCAACGCCGGCATGGACATCGTCATGGTGCCCGGCGAGTGGAAGGCCTTCATCACCAACACGATCGCGCAGGTCGAGTCCGGGCAGATCCCGATGGCCCGCATCGACGACGCGGTCACCCGCATCCTGCGCGTCAAGCTGCGCGCCGGCACGTTCGAGGCTCCCAAGCCGTCGAAGCGCGACCACGCCGGTGAGCAGAAGGCGCTGCAGCACAAGGAACTCGCCCGCGAGGCCGTGCGCGAGTCCGCCGTGCTGCTGAAGAACAACAAGCGCGTGCTGCCGCTCTCCAGCCGCAGCAAGGTCCTCGTCGTCGGCAAGACGGCGGACAACATCTCCAACCAGACCGGCGGCTGGACGCTGTCCTGGCAGGGCACCGGCAACACCAACGCCGACTTCCCCAACGCCACCAGCATCCTCAAGGGCATCCAGAACGCCCTGGGCACCGCGAACGTCACGTTCTCGGAGACCGCGGACGGCGTGGACGCGTCGCAGTTCGACGCCGTCATCGCCGTCATCGGTGAGACGCCGTACGCGGAGGGCGTCGGCGACCTCGGCAAGCGCTCGTTCGAGACCGCCCGCCTGTACCCGCAGGACCTCGCCGTGCTGGACAAGGTCTCCGGCAAGGGCAAGCCCGTGGTCACCGTCTACGTCGGCGGCCGCGCCATGTACATGAACAAGGAGATCAACCGCTCCGACGCGTTCGTGTCCGCCTGGCTGCCGGGCAGCGAGGGCCAGGGCATCGCGGACCTGCTGATCAAGGGCCGCCACAACGGCTTCACCGGCAAGCTCTCCTACTCGTGGCCGGCCGAGGCCTGCCCCGCGCTGCCGGGTGAGCCCGCCAAGACGCCGCTGTTCAAGCTCGGCTACGGCCTGCGCGACTGGCAGACCGGCACCGTCGGCAAGCTCGACGAGACGAGCCCCGGCGGCACCTGCTCCGGCGGTGGCGGCGGCACGGCGACCGAGGACCTCGAGGTCTTCAACCGCACGGACGTCGCGCCGTACAAGAGCTACATCGGTTCCGCCGAGAACTGGGGCGGCACCGAGATCGGCCCCGACGGCCAGGCCTCGCACGCCGAGATCAACGTCGTGCAGTCCGACGTCAACGTCCAGCAGGACGCGCTGAAGACGACGTGGACCGGTACTGGCCCCGGCCAGGTGTACCTGCAGAGCCCGACCGGCAGCGACCTGCGTGGCTACGGCAACGCCAACGCGGCCATCGAGTTCGACGTGATCGTGCACCAGGCCCCGGCCAACCGCACGGTCGTCAGCGCGCACTGCATGTACCCGTGCCTCGCGGAGATCGACGCCACGCAGGCGTTCCGCGACCTCCCGATCGGGCAGAAGGCGACCGTGAAGATCTCGGTCAACTGCTTCTCCGACAAGGGACTGGACCTGGAGAACGTCAACACGCCGTTCCTGGTCTACACGGACGGCCCGTTCCAGGCGTCGTTCGCGAACGTGCGGTGGGTGCCCAAGGCGGGCACCGATCCGGACGTCATCCCCTGCACGTAGAGCACCACCAGCCCCGTGGGCGCGCTTCCCGGAAAGCACCGGGGAGCGCGCCCACGGGCGTCTCAGCGGCTTTCCAGCACCACATCGCCCATGGTCACCGCGCGGACGTGGTCCCCGGCGAGCAGGTCGTGCGGGTAGCCGAGGTCGATCGCGCTGACGGCGTCGAGCCGGGCGAGCTGGTCGTCGGTGAGGACGACCTCCAGCGCGGCCAGGTTCGCCTCCAGCTGCTCGGGCGTGCGCGCACCGATGACGGGTGCCGTCACGCCCGGCTGCCGCAGGTTCCACGCCAGCGCGACCTGTGCCGGGGTGCGGCCGACCTCGTCGGCGACCTCCCGCACGACGTCGGCGATGCCCAGGGTGCGTTCGGTGACCATGCCCAGACCGGCGTTGAAGCTGCGCCGGCTGCTCTCGCTCGTGTCGGGCGCGGTCAGGTCCGCACGGCTGTACTTGCCGCTCAGCACGCCCCCGCCCAGCGGCGAGAACGGGGCCACGCCGAGCCCCATCGCCCGCGCCATCGGGATCAGGTCGCGCTCGGCGCCCCGGTTGATCAGGCTGTACTCGACCTGCAGGGCCACCAGCGGCGACCAGCCGCGCAGGTCGGCGATCGCCTGCATGCGCGAGACCTCCCACGCCGGGGCGGTCGACACCGCCGCGTACAGGACCTTGCCCTGCCGCACGAGGTCGTCGAGGCCGCGCAGCACCTCCTCGACGGGCGTGGTGACGTCCCAGACGTGGATGTAGAACAGGTCGACGTAGTCGGTGTCCAGCTGCCGCAGGCTGTTCTCGAGCGACGCGACCATGTTCTTGCGGTGGGCGCCGCCGGCGTTCGGGTCGCCGGGCCTGCGGTGCGTCGCGTACTTCGTCGCCAGCACCAGGCTTTCGCGCCGCCCGCGGGTGAACTCGCCCAGCAGCCGCTCGGAGTCGCCGTAGCCGGCGGCGGTGTCGATGAAGTTGCCGCCGCGCTCGACGTAGGTGTCGAACAGCCTGCGCGCGTCGTCCTGCTCCGCGCCCCAGCCCCAGTCGGTGCCGAACGTGGCCGTGCCCAGCGACAACGGCGACACCCGCAGCCCCGAGCGGCCCAGCAGCCGGTAGGTGTCCAGGGTGAGTGACATCAGGTCCTCCTGTGCTCGTCGTGCCGCCAGCCTCCGCCGGGCGCGAGCAGGGGGTAAGGGAAGGCACTTCCTGGGAACAGCGTTCCCACCCACGCCGTTGGACCAGGGGTGATCACCAGCACCGACGAGCTGGCCGCGTTCCTGCGCAGCCGGCGCGAACGCCTCGACCCGCGCGACCTCGGCCTGCCGACGCACCGCCGGTCGCGGCGGACCCCCGGCCTGCGCCGCGAGGAGGTCGCCGAGCTGGCCGGGATCAGCGTCGACTACGTCGTGCGCCTCGAACAGGCCCGCGGGCTGCGGCCGTCGGCGGACGTGGTGGAGGCGTTGGCCAGGGCGTTGAGGCTGCACCCCGACGAACGCGCCTACCTCTTCGGACTGACCCGGCACCGTCCGCGGGACACGGACAAGCCCGCTTCCACCGCCGAGCCGTCGCTGGCGCGGCTGGTCGAGGACCTGTCACCGCGCCCGGCCATGCTGCTGAACCACCGCTACGACGTCCTCGCGTGGAACGACGAGATGGCGCGGCTGTTCCTCGACTTCGGCACCCTGCCGCCGTCGCGGCGCAACGCGATCTGGGTGTGCCTGATGCACCCGCACATGCGTGAGCTGTACGTCGACCGCGAACGCGTCGTGCGGGAAGGGGTCGCGCACCTGCGCACCGCATGGGCCGCGCATCCCGACGACCAGGTGCTGAACGACCTGATCGCCGAATGCCTCGCGGGCGACGAGGAGTTCGCCCGGCTCTGGTCCACCCAGGACGTGAAGGTCAACGCCCGCGGGCGGAAACTCCTCGACCACCCGCGCGTCGGCGTCATCGAGGTCCAGTTCGAGACGCTCCGGCCGGTGCAGGACCCCGACCAGCTGCTGGTGGTCCACCGGGCATCGGACGACGCGAGCCAGTCCGCTTTGGACGCTCTGCAGGCCTAGCGGTGGGGCTGGGCAGTCGTTTCCACCGGCTCTTCGGCGCCACCCTGGTGTCGGCCGTCGGCACCGGCATGCACGCCGCCGCGTTGCCCCTGCTGGTGCTGCAGAGCACCGGCAACCCGCTGGCGCTGAGCGCCGTCGTCGTGGCCGCCGAGATCCCCTGGGTGCTGCTGTCGCTGCACGCCGGCGTCGTGGTGGACCGGCTGGACCGCCGGCGCGTGATGGTGTGGGCCGACCTGGGCCGGTTCGCCGTCCTGGCCGCGCTCGTGGTGCTGGTCCTGACCGAGCGGGTGAACCTGGTGTGGCTGGTGCTCGCGGCGTTCCTGCTGGGCGTCGGCCAGGTCTTCTTCGACATCGCCGCCCAGTCGGCCATCCCCGACTTCGTGTCCCGTGACCCGCGCGGACTCGCGACGGCGAACGGGCGGGTCGCCGCGGCGGAGAGCGTCGGCGAGGACTTCGCCGGGCCCCCGCTCGGCTCCGCGCTGTTCGGCGTGGGGACCGTCCTGCCGTTCGCCGGCAACGCCCTCTCGTTCGCCGCCAGCGGCCTGCTGATCTTCTCCATCCGGCCGGACGCCGGGAAGAAGGTGTCCGGGGCTCCGCGCGCAAGCATGCGGAGCGAGATCGCCGCGGGCATCCGCTGGTTGTTCGGCAACCGGACCCTGCGGGCGCTGGCCGTGGTCTCGTGTCTCGGCAACGTCGCCGCCACCGCTCAGTTCGCGATGCTCGCACTGCTGGCCACGGAGGTCCTCGACCTTCCTGACTTCGGTTTCGGTCTGCTGCTGACCGCCACCGCCATCGGTGCGACCCTCGGGGGACTGACCGCCGCGGCCGCCGCCAGGCGGCTCGGCCCCGGCACGGTGATGATCGTCGGCAAGGCCGGCGTGGGCGTGGCGATCCTGGTTCTGGGACTCGCCGCCGAGGCGTGGGTCGCGGCCGCGATGATGGCGGTGACCGGTGCGCTGATGACCGCGGAGAAGGTCGTGGTGAGCACGTTGCGCCAGCAGATCGTGCCCGCGGAGCTCCTGGGGAGGGTGCTCTCGTCGAGCAGGCTGGTGGTCATGGCCGGAGGCCCGGTCGGTGCGGCACTCGGTGGCGTTCTCGCCGGTGTGTTCGCCGTCCAGGTCTCCTACGTCGTCGCCGGCGGGTTTCTCGTCCTGGTGGCGCTGGCGTTCTACCCGGTGCTGAACAACCGTGCTCTGGCAGGCGCCGCGGACGAACAGGCGGCGTGAGAGGACCAGCTCAGCTGTCGAGGTCGACGGGTTCGCCCCGGATCGCCGTGACCGCGCCACCGGTCTGCGCGGCGAGCCACACCTCGAACTCGTCAGGGTCCTTGGTGTGCACGGTGAACGTGACGTCGTGGCCGTACTCGGCGTCCGCGACGTGGTACCCGGCCGCGCGCAACGCGTTCTCCAGCTTGCCAGCCTGGTCGTGGTCGACGGCGAGCAGCACGGTCTCGTGCCGCTCCCGGGTCAGCGTGCCCAGCGCGTCGACCGCCTCCGACACCGCCCGCCCGTACGCGCGCACCAGCCCGCCCGCGCCGAGCTTGATCCCGCCGTAGTAGCGGGTGACGACGACGGCGGTGTCCACGAGATCCCTGCGCGTCAACACTTCCAGCATCGGCACACCGGCCGTTCCCGCGGGTTCGCCGTCGTCGGACGAGCGCTGCGTGTCGGCCGTGCGGAACGCCGTGCAGTTGTGCGTGGCCTGCCAGTGCTCCTTGCGGACGCGCGCGAAGAACTCGGACGCCTCGGCGTCGGAGGTCACGCGGGCGACGTGGCACAGGAACCGCGACCGCTGGATCTCGATCTCGTGCGTGCCGTTCCGCCTGATCACCTTCACGGTTCGATTGTCCGCCCCTCAGGTTGATCTGCGCCGCTCCGCCTCACCGAACAGCGCGTCCAGTTCGGCGGGAGGCACCTCCTCCAACTGCTCGAAGGTGCACTCCGCGGGGTCTTTGTCGGGGCGGAACCGCACCAGCCGGGCCGTGTGGCGGAACCGCCCGCCCTGCACGTGCTCGTACCGCACCTCGGCCACCCGCGCCGGCTCCAGCAGCACGACCTGGAGCTGCTTCTCCGGGTTCCACCGGCTGTTCATACCGGGCCCCTCGTAGGTCGCCCACGCCGCCCACGGGTGGTCGGCGGGGTCGAGCAACGGCTTCAGCTCGTCGACCAGCTCACGCCGCCGGGCCGCGGTGAAGCTGCTGGCCACACCCACGTTGTGCAGCTCGCCGTCCCGGTGGAGCCCGAGCACCAGCGACCCGACGCTCTCACCGTCCTTGTGCAGCCGGTAGCCCGCGACGACGCAGTCGGCCGTCCGCTCGTGCTTGACCTTGAACATCACGCGCTTGTCCGGCTCGTACACGCCGTCCAAAGCCTTCACCATCACACCGTCGAAGCCCGCGCCCTCGAACCGCGTGAACCAGTCCTGCGCGACGTCCGGGTCCGTCGTGGACGGTGTCAGGTAGAACCCGGGAACCGGCGAGACGACCTCCTCCAGCCGTGCGCGCCGGTCGCCCAGCGGCAGGCCCGTCAGGTCGTCGTCACCGCACGCCAGCAGGTCGAACGCGACGAAGCTCGCCGGCGTCTCGACCGACAGCTTCCGCACCCGCGACGCGGCGGGGTGCAGCCGCAGCTGGAGCGTGTCGAAGCTCAGCCCGTCGGGCGTGACCAGCACGATCTCGCCGTCGACGACGCACCGCGGCGGCAGCGCGTCCTTCAGCAGCGCGACGACCTCGGGGAAGTACCTGGTCAGCGGCTTGTCGTTGCGCGAGCCCAGCTCGACCTCGTCGCCGTCGCGGAACACGATGCAGCGGAAGCCGTCCCACTTGGGCTCGTAGGCGAGGCCGTCCCCGCGCGGCAGCTCGGGCACGGACTTCGCGAGCATCGGCTTCACCGGCGGCATCACGGGCAGGTCCACCCACGGACCATAGGCTCAGCGCAGGGAAGCCGCGAGCTTTTCCAGTTCCCGCACGTCCGCGTCCATGCCGTCGTCCTCCGGCACGGCCAGCGCGATCGGCCGCCGCAACGTCACCACGCCCGACCTGCGCGTCTCCAGCCCGGCGCGGAGCCGTTCGGCCAGCGGCAGCTCGGCAGGCGTCTCGGCGACGTACGGGCTGATCCGCACCAGCCCGTCGCGGCACTCGATCACCCGCCGGTAGTACCGCCGGTGCACCCCGCGCAACGACACCGCGTCGCGCCGCGACGGCACCCGGTGCAGGGCGTCCTCGGGGAACGACTGGTGCAGCAGCGTCCACAGCGGAGCGAGCCGGTGGTAGGCGCGCAGGTGCCGCAGCCACAGCTTCGAGGCGGCGACCCGCATGGCGACGATGGGGTAGACGACCCCGACCACGCACAGCAGCACGCCCGGCAGCAGGAAGAACACCGCGGCGGTGAGCAGCCAGCGGGGGAGCGGCTGGCCGAAGTAGCGGGAGATGTTCGACGACACGAAGATCGCGTCGGCCGGCACCAGCAGCGCGAGGCCCGTCGAGGTGATCAGCAGGCCCCTGCGCAGCCGCGGTTCGGCGCCGCGCGCGTAGCGGCGCGCCCACACGAACATCGTCGCGAAGCCGTAGAGCAGGTAGCCGTTGCCCAGCGAGTAGAAGACCGTGATCGCCAGGACGCCCGTCGGACCGCCGCCGAGCGAGTTCGGCACGCGTGCCGCCGCCACCCTCAGGTCGTCGGGGATCGACAGCACCGCCCACGTCATGACGCCGATGCACAACGCCAGCGGCACGAGCTGGAGCAGCGCCTGCCGGCGGGCACGGGCGTCGTCGAGGGCGGAGAACAGGAAGAAGCAGATCAGGCCGTAGACGCCGACCTGGAGCATCGAGTGCTGGACGAGCTGGCAGACCATCGGGTCGAGCCCGAGGAACCACCGGCCGCCCGCCGCCGCCCTGCCGAACGGGTAGCCGACCGCCCAGCCCGCCACCAGCGCCGTCACCGAACGCAGGCGCGGGTCGTGCGGCCGGCGAACCAGCAGGTACAGCACCACCGCGAGCGCCGAGAACGCGACGATGCCCTGGGTCTCCTTCAGGTACTCCACGTCAGAGCCACCCCAGCCGGTCGGCGAGCGAGGACGACATCCGGCGCGCCGGGCCTTCCGAGGCCCGCGGAGCGACCTCGTCCAGCACGGACGCCCATTCCAGGATGATCGTCGCGACCGTCTCGGCCTCGCGCTCGTGCGCGCTGTCGTAGGAGGTGCGCCGCAACGCCCGCCGCACCGCGTCCGGGTCGAGGTCCGGGTACAGGCCCGTGAGCAGGTCGTCGTCCTGCTCGCCGCTCGTGTGACCGGCCAGCAGGTGGCCCAGCTCGTGCAGGATGATGTGGTTCTGGTGCGCCTTCGACGTCTCCTGCTGGTACAGGATGTAGTCGGCCTTCGCGGTGGCGATCCACACGCCGTACGGGCCGGGCACCGGGATCGGGTGCGCGATCAGCCGGATCGGCCTGCCGCGCTGCTCACCGACGCGGCGGCAGAGCTCGGAGACGTCGAGCGGCGGCTGGATGTCCAGCTCGTTGAGCAGGCGGCGGCACCGCTTGCGCAGATCTCGTTCGGCCACGGGTCACCCCTCGCCGCGTTCGGCCTGTTCCTGCCGGTAGACGACGTCGAGCAGCTCCATCACCAGCCGGCGGCGGTCCGGCGACAGCTCGCCCGCCCGCATCGCCATCAGCTGCGCGTCGCTGCCGGAGGCGATCTCGTCGAGCCGGCTCTGCCGGTCCTGCAACGACCTCAGCTGCTCGTCGACGCGGTCGGTGACCTCGTCGTCGAAGAAGTAGCTCACGGGCACGCCGAAGAAGCCTGCCAGTGCCTGCAGGTGCTTGAACGTCGGGTTGTCCTTCTTGCCCTTGCGCAGCTGCCAGATGTAGCTCTGGGAGATCGTCACGCCGGTCTCCGCGATGGCCGCGGCGACGTGCTCGTTGCTGTGCTCCTGCCCCGACCGGGCCGTGTACCGGGCGAAGAGGTGGTTCAGCCTGTCCGCCAGGGACCGTTCCCCCGCCATCACCGGCTCCCCGCCCTCGTCTCCACCCAGGGAAATCCCGTCCCCGGTGCCGGGATTTTCACCAGTTGAAACCCCGCTCTTGCCCAACATAGACTCCACGCCGTGGCCGTCTCAACTGCGGAGGGTGTTCGCGCGACCGGGCACGGTCACGCCCGTCCACCCGGCCGGCACGTCGCGGAGGTCCTGGGACATGGCGCTGGCTGAACGACAGGGCGACTTCCACCGGGCCGTGATGGACGTCGTCTACGAGACCATGGACCAGCTGGCGCGGCAGGACTCACCGCCCCACGAGGTCGTCGAGCTGCGCGAACGCCTGCGCGAGGCGCTGCCGTGGTGGCGGGGGCTGCTGCGGGTGCACGAGCCGAACGACCGCCACCGCTGCAAGTCGTGCCGCACCTGGTACGGCAGCCACCGGGCGTGGCCCTGCCCGGTGTGGCGGGACGCGGTGCAGGCGTTGCACCAGCTCAACGACATGTACGGCTTCCTGGCCGCGTCCCACCCGGCCTCCGCGCACGGGAGACCGGGGGAACGCGTGACCGTGACCTGGCCTCAGCCCAGCCGGAACGACTGAGCAGCCGACCCGGTGCAGGTCGCCTGGACCAGCTGCACGCCGTCGGTCGATCCGGCGGGTGCGGACAGGCACTTGCCGGAGTGGCGTGCCGTCAGCGTCGAGTAGCCGTCGCTTCCCGTCGTGACGCGCCACTGCTGGTTGGTGCCACCCGTGTAGTCCCACAGCTGGATGCCTGCGCCGTCGGCGACCGACACGTCGGTCACGTCCAGCACCTTCAGCGGGTCGTTGCGGTACTCCAGCCGCGAGTAGCCGTCGGTGGTCGCCACCGCGCGGAAGTTCTGCGCCGTGGTGCCGTTGCAGGCGTACTGCTGGATCACCGTGCCGTTGGTCAGGCCCGCCGCCTTGGCGTCGACGCACTTGCCGTTGCCGCGGTTGACCGCCGTCTTCCACTCGCCCTGCGGCGGGGGAGTGCCACCACCGCCGAGCCAGAGCAGGCTGTCGATGAGGAACGTGTTCTGCGTCGCGCTCGCGAAGGTCGACGACAGCGGCTTGTTGGCCGCGTAGTCCATCGCGTTGTGGCCGAAGTTCGCGTAGACCATCTTGAAGTTCTTGTTGGTCCACATGATCGGGTAGTAGCCGCTGCGCCACTGCTGGTTGGGGTCGGTGCCGAGCGGGAAGCTCGACGGGTCGACGCTCGCCAGCACCTGGATGTTCGAGTTCTGCCGCAGGTCGCGGTCCCAGCTGTACCACTCGCTCACCGCGGAGGTGAACTTCTCCGGCAGCCGCGCGGTCGACGGGTGGCCGCGGGTCTCGACCTTCAGCACCGCCGTGGTCGGGCCCCACGTGTTGCTGACGAAGTTGCCCTTCGCCAGGAACGTGTTGTGGTACCACGACCACTCGTTCGCGTTCTGGGTGAACGCGCTGACGTGGAAGCCGAAGAAACCGCCACCGGCCTCCATGTACCGCTGGAAACCCGCGCGGGTGGCGGACCCGGTCGGCGCGTCGTCGAGGAAGACCACGACCTGCGCCTGCGCGGGGGTGAGGTTGTTGAGGCGGTTCCAGTCCGTCGTCGCCTCGTAGGTGAAGCCGTTCTCCTGGCCCGCGCGGCTCAGCCAGGGGTTGGCCTCGTTGACGAACGCGATGTGCGCGGCGTCCCACGTGCCGTTGTAGAACGCCAGGACCTTGAACGGTGCCGCGTGTGCCGGGACACCGGCCGGGACGAGCGTCGCGGCGACCAAAGCCAGCAACGCCAACAGTTTACGAGCCATGCAGGCACACCTTCGTCTCGCAGGGGTTGCGCGCCCGAAGATCACCCTAGTAGTGGTCTAGACCTGATGGGGACCGGTACCGTCCCGGTCCCGGACCGGGACGTTCACAGAATTCTTCTGCGCCACAACATGATCCCGCCCAGCGCCGCCAGACCGCCCAGGGCCGCGACGACGGCCGCGATGCCGATTCTCGTTGCGGTGGAGGGAGGTTGTTCGGCCTTCGACGCAACGGGGACGGGCCGCGGGGTGCTCGGCTTCGGCAGCGTGCTCGCGGGCGCGGACTTCACCGGGGGAGCCGCGGCGGGCTGGGACGTCGCGTGGCGGGTCGCCGGTGGCTGGGTCGCGGTGGGAGGTGCGGCGGCGGGCGGTGCTGCCGCGGGCTGGGCCGCCGGTGCCGCGATCTCCACGTCCGTGCACGAGTAGTAGGTGTCCGGGGTGTCGGTGTTCTGCCAGACCGTGTAGATCAGGTGCCGGCCGGTCCGGTCCTTCGGGAGCTGCACCGCGAACTCGTAGGCGCCGTTGACGAGCGGGGGAGACGGCACGGACAGGAACTGCTCCAGGTCGGCCCACCGCAGCGGCTGGGCCGGCGTGTAGCCCGTGCGCGTCGCGTAGAACCGGAACGAGCCCTGGTGCGGGATCGTCGCCCGGTAGGTGAAGCCGGTGCTCTTCAGCTTGGTTGCCGGCCACTGCGCCGACGGCAGGTCGAGACCGGCGTATTTGGCGATCCCGGCGCTGCAGAGCTTGCCGTCGGGAACCCGCGACGAGTCGCGGCCCGCGACGTTCGGCAGGCGGATGTTGTCCCACTCAGTGGACGGCAACCCCGCCGCGATAGCGCTGCGACAGGGCGAGGATGATGCTGTGGGTTGTCCTGGTGAGCACAGATAAGCCCTGCTCGCGGGGTCCGTGGGCGCGCCATGAGCGTGCGCGGGGACCACAGCGAGCATCATGAGCAGCGCTATCACGCCCACAAGGCGAAACACAGGCACCTCCCCTGTCCTTCTAGGGGTACGCGTGCCAGACCCGAGTCGTTCACGGAAGATGTATTGACATGTCCTTCGCTGATGAGGTGTCCGCGGCAGCAGCCCGGCTGGGCGGAGTCGCGCGCACGACGCCGCTCGAGGTGAACCAGCGCCTGTCCGAGCGGACCGGCGCGCGAGTGTGGCTCAAGCGCGAGGACCTCCAGGTCGGTCGTTCGTACAAGCTGCGCGGAGCGTTCAACCTGCTCTGCCAGACCGAGTTCGCCTTCGGCGGTGCCGTCTGCGCCTCCGCCGGCAACCACGGCCAGGGCATGGCCTACGCCTGCCGCCGCCTGGGCATCGAGGGCCGCGTGCACGTGCCGCGCACCACCCCGCGCCAGAAACGCGACCGCATCCACGCCCTGGGCCAGGGCATGGTGCAGCTGGTCGTCGACGGCGACACCTACGACGACGCCGCGGCGCTGGCCAAGCAGTACGCGCTGGACACGGGCGCGACCCTCGTCCCGGCCTTCGACGACCCGCGCACGGTCGCGGGCCAGGGCACCGTGGGCCTGGAGATCGTCCAGCAGCTCGGCGGCGCCCCCGACGTGGTCGTGGTGCCCATCGGCGGCGGAGGCCTGCTCTCGGGCGTCGGCACGTGGTTCAAGGAACGCTTCCCGCGCACCCGCATCATCGGCGTCGAACCGGCCGGCGCGGCCAGCATGATCGCCGCCATCCAGGCGGGCGGCCCGGTGACCCTGCCCGAGGTCGACTCGTTCGTCGACGGCGCCGCGGTCCGCAGGGCGGGCGACGTGACGTACCCGATGGTGCGCGACAGCGGCGCCGAGCTGCTGACCGTGTCCGAGGGCGCCGTCTGCACGGAGATGCTGGAGCTGTACCAGATCGACGGCATCATCGCGGAGCCCGCGGGGGCCCTGGCCTCCGCAGCGCTGCTGGAGGAGATCTCCGTGGCGCCGGACGCCACCGTCGTGTGCCTGCTCTCGGGCGGCAACAACGACGTCTCCCGCTACGCCGAGGTCGTCGAGCGCTCGATGATCCACCGCGGCCTGAAGCACTGGTTCCTGGTGGAGTTCCCGCAGGAGCCGGGCGCGCTGCGGCGGTTCCTCGACGACGTGCTCGGCAAGGACGACGACATCGTGCAGTTCGAGTACATGAAGCGCGACAACCGGGAGACCGGGGCCGCGCTGGTGTGCATCGAGCTGGGGCGGCGGGAGGACTACGACCTGCTGTGGGGCCGGATGAAGGAGTCCCCGTTGAAGATCCAGCACGTGGAGCCCGGGTCTACGGCGTACCGGTTCCTGATCTGAGCTGGGACCGGGGTTCTGTTTCAGCGTGGTCCTGTTGCGTTGGTTGCGTGCCTGTTCCAGCGTGGTCGTGCAACTCGGACGAAAGACTGGGGTTCATCGCCGCTGCGCGACGATCCGCGATTGGGGCTTGACTTCGGGGCCCTTGCGAGGCGCTGGGTCGGCCGGAAAAGGCCGGTAGCTTCGCGACCGGCCGAGCCACTAGTGGTAGCACCTCGCACCCAAAGT